>NZ_LMHF01000008.1:427-2494 GCF_001427715.1 Lysobacter sp. Root667 | reverse complement strand
TGCGGTGATGAACTACGCCTATAACGGACGGGGCGAGCAGACGCGGCGCTATCCGACCACAGCATCAACCGCGCAGACCTATGCCAGCTACGACGAAGCCGGGCATACCGTCGGTGTATACGACCATGCCGGCAATCGCATCCAAGAGGTCATCTGGCTGGGCGATCTACCGATCGGCGTGATCGATGCGAACAAACTGCACTACGTCCAGGCTGACCACCTGGGTACGCCGCGCAATGTGATCGATCCGGTGGCGGAGAAGTCCGTGTGGGCGTGGCAGCTGGGCAACGAAGCGTTCGGCGACAGCGCGCCGAATCAAGACCCCGACAACAACGGCACCGCGTTCGTGTTCGATCTGCGGTTTCCCGGCCAACGATACGATGCGGCGTCAGGGCTAAACCAGAACTATCAGCGTGAGCTCGATACAGGATCCGGCCGATACACTCAGGCTGATCCAATCGGGCTGCGTGGTGGCATCAGCGCATACGGCTATGCAGCTGGTGCGCCCACTCTAATTACAGATCCATTGGGCTTAGCTGCTGTTCTCCCTGCGCCACTTCCATTCCCAGCTATTCCGGCTTGGCTCGGACCTGCGGCGGGTGTTGGCCTCTCTGGGTATGGTGGATGGTTACTTGGTTCCGAGATATACCGGCAAAATGCAGGGTCAATCGCTGATGCGGTAGACGCCGTCTGCCGTGATGAGCCAGACCGGTTATGTGAAAAAGCGAAAGCTGATGCCCGATCCGCATACTACTCATTGATAACGAAACGTTTTCCTCACCTTTACACCGGAGGAACAAGAGGCAGGGACATGGGTCATGCAGACGCTGTGTTACAGGTTCAGAACAAGCTCCGTAACGCGATTGGCCGAGTGCGTTATCATTGCAAGATAATACCGCCATATCTTGCGAGAGAGCTGGCTCTTTGGGAATGGGCGGCCAACGTTGACCCAATTAGTTTTTTCTGAGGCGATATGAGTATCTCTATTCCTATAGTTCTCACTGAACGGCCCGAGTTTGAATCACTTAGTCAAGAAGGCGCAGATGCATTTGCTCAGCGACTGCGTGCCATTAGCGAAATAGCAATGGAACTTGCGGCCGATGATCGAAGTATTTCGTCACGAAGCTTTCTGGATATTATTAATGACGTGGAGCTAGATATTTCGATCCACCAGGAATATCGAAGCCCCGAGTTTTCTCGATGGCTTGTCCACAGTTCTTGGGTGTTTGAGGTGGCTGCGGCGAACATGGCGAAGGAGTTGGATGCAGATCTTCTATCGTTCATCGATCGCCCGGAGCCAGGTATGATGGCGAGGGCTGAAGAGTGTTTTGAATGGCTAAAGATTGCCTCTAAGACAGTATTGAATGCTCTTGATAAGTTTCAAAATTCAATATCAAGCATTCAGTGTTTCTGTTTTCTTCTTGTGGTGGATATAGTTTTCTCTAAGATGTTGGTTGTTTGTTATAAATCTCGATTCAATGCTGCTGTCGATACGAGGGACTAGCTTAGGGAAACGAGGATGGGGAAACGAGGACACCCACAATTCAGCACCCGCCCTACACCCCTATCAGAAGTTTCTGACTGTGCTTGGATAGGATTGCCGCGATGCTGGCGACATGACCCAGGCACGCGCGTCGCTGATTCCACCCGGCCCATTGCGTGCAACGCTGCGTGCGTCGCGCGTTCCTGTGCGGAATTGACCGCTACACGGGTCGGTCCTACGAGCATCGAAAGGACTGGATTGAGCAGCGGTTGCAGCTGCTGGCCGAATGCTTCGCTATCGCCGTTCACGCCTACGCGGTGATGAGCAATCATCTGCATTTGGTCGTGCAATTGGAACCGAGTTTGACAAGGCAATGGGCGGATGCCGAAGTGGCCGCACGTTGGGTTCGGTTGTTTCCGCCTCGCGAGAACACTCTTGCCGCTCACGAGTGCAAGCGCGACGGAACGAGGACACCCACAATTCCGCACCCGCCCTACACCCCTATCAGAAGTTTCTGACTGTGCTTGGATAGGATTGCCGCGATGCTGGCGACATGACCCAGGCACGCGCGTCGCTGATTCCAC
>NZ_LMHF01000008.1:0-398 GCF_001427715.1 Lysobacter sp. Root667 | reverse complement strand
CCCCTATCAGAAGTTTCTGACTGTGCTTGGATAGGATTGCCGCGATGCTGGCGACATGACCCAGGCACGCGCGTCGCTGATTCCACCCGGCCAAGCCGGCACTTTYCATTGCGTGCAACGCTGCGTGCGTCGCGCGTTCCTGTGCGGAATTGACCGCTACACGGGTCGGTCCTACGAGCATCGAAAGGACTGGATTGAGCAGCGGTTGCTGCTGCTGGCCGAATGCTTCGCTATCGCCGTTCACGCCTACGCGGTGATGAGCAATCATCTGCATTTGGTCGTGCAATTGGAACCGAGTTTGACAAGGCAATGGGCGGATGCCGAAGTGGCCGCACGTTGGGTTCGGTTGTTTCCGCCTCGCGAGAACACTCTYGCCGCTCACGAGTGCAAGCGCAGCG
>NZ_LMHF01000007.1:0-16617 GCF_001427715.1 Lysobacter sp. Root667 | reverse complement strand
CACCTTGGTCAGCGCTGCGGTCAGCGTCGTCTTGCCGTGGTCCACGTGGCCGATGGTGCCCACGTTCACGTGCGGCTTGGTGCGCTCGAATTTACCCTTAGCCATGTTGTCTCTCTCAAGTTCTGTGATTCGTGATTCGGGAATGGGATCGGCGATCAAAAACCGCCCAATCCCTTACTTAAGTCGTGCTGATCAGGAACCGATGCGAGGTCCGGGAGCAGGTGGAATCCGCCGAGCGGATCCCGAATCCCCACTCCCGAATCCCGTCTATCAACCGCCCTTCTTGATCACGGCTTCGGCGATGTTGTTCGGCGCTTCGGCGTAGTGATCGAATTCCATCGTGAAGGTGGCGCGGCCCTGGGTCAGCGAGCGGATGGTGGTCGCGTAACCGAACATCTCGCCCAGCGGCACCATCGCATTGATGGTCTTGCCCGACGGCGTGTCGTCCTGGCCCTGCAGCAGACCGCGACGGCGGCTCAAATCGCCCATCACGTCGCCGACGTACTCTTCCGGCGTCACGACTTCGACCTTCATCATCGGCTCCAGCAGGACCGGGTCGGCCTTGCGGAAACCTTCCTTGAAGGCCATCGACGCGGCGAGCTTGAACGCCATTTCCGACGAGTCGACGTCGTGGTACGAACCGAACACGAGCTTGACCTTCACGCCCACGACCGGGAAGCCGGCCAGCGGACCGCTGGTGATGGTCTCGCGCAGGCCCTTCTCGATCGCCGGGATGAATTCCTTCGGAATCACGCCGCCAGTGATGTCGTTGACGAACAGGAAATCGTTCTCGACGTCCTCGTTCGCACGATCCTTCTCGTTCATCGGCGACAGCTCGATCACGACGTGACCGTACTGACCCTTACCACCGGACTGCTTGGCGTGCTTGTAATCCGACTTGACGTCCGACTTGCGGATGGTCTCGCGGTACGCAACCTGCGGCTTGCCGACGTTGGCTTCGACGTTGAACTCGCGCTTCATGCGGTCGACGAGGATGTCCAGGTGCAGCTCGCCCATGCCGGCGATGATGGTCTGGCCCGATTCTTCGTCGGTGCGCACGCGGAACGAAGGATCTTCCTGCGCCAGACGGCCCAGGGCGATGCCCATCTTTTCCTGGTCCGACTTGGTCTTGGGTTCGACCGCCATCGAGATGACGGGCTCCGGGAAGACCATGCGCTCAAGCGTGATGATGTGATCCTGCGCGCACAGCGTGTCGCCGGTGGTCACGTCCTTCAGGCCCACGGCCGCGGCGATGTCGCCGGCGCGGACTTCCTTGATTTCGTCGCGCTGGTTGGCGTGCATCTGCAGGATGCGGCCGACGCGTTCCTTCTTCGACTTGACCGGGTTGTACACCTGGTCGCCCGAGTTCAGCACGCCCGAGTAGACGCGGAAGAAGGTCAGCGAACCCACGAACGGGTCGGTCATGATCTTGAACGCCAGCGCCGAGAACGGCTCGGTGTCGGACGCCTTGCGGCTGTCTTCCTTCTCGTCCTCGTCGATGCCGGGGACCGGCGGACGGTCGGACGGCGACGGCAGCAGGTTGATCACGCCGTCGAGCATGGCCTGCACGCCCTTGTTCTTGAACGCCGAGCCGCAGAACACCGGCACGATCTCAACGCGCAGGGTGCGCGTGCGCAGACCGGCGATGATCTCTTCTTCGCTCAGCTCGCCCTCGTTGAGGTACTTGTCCATGAGCTCTTCCGAGGCTTCCGCCGCGGCTTCGACCATGAACGCGCGCGCTTCTTCGGCCTTCGACTGCAGGTCGGCCGGAATGTCGCGGTACTCGAACTTGGTGCCCTGCGATGCGACGTCCCAATGGATCGCCTTCATCTTGAGCAGGTCGACCACGCCCTCGAAGCCTTCTTCGGCGCCGATCGGCACCTGCATCGGAACGGCGTAAGCGCCCAGACGGGCCTTCAGCTGCTCAACGACCTTGTCGAAGTTGGCGCCGGTGCGGTCCATCTTGTTGACGAACGCCATGCGCGGCACGGAGTACTTGTTGGCCTGGCGCCACACGGTCTCCGACTGCGGCTGCACGCCGCCCACGGCGCACAGCACGAACACGGCGCCGTCGAGCACGCGCAGCGAACGCTCGACTTCGATCGTGAAGTCGACGTGTCCGGGGGTGTCGATGATGTTGAAGCGGTGTTCCGGCAGGGACTTGTCCATACCCTTCCAGAACGCGGTCGTCGCGGCGGAAGTGATGGTGATGCCGCGCTCCTGCTCCTGCTCCATCCAGTCCATCGTCGCTGCACCTTCGTGCACTTCGCCGATCTTGTGGCTGACGCCGGTGTAGAAAAGGATGCGTTCGGACGTCGTGGTTTTGCCCGCGTCGATGTGGGCCATGATGCCGAAGTTGCGGTAACGCTCGATGGGAGTGGTGCGAGCCACGGGACCCTCTCGTAAGTTTTCGAATTCCAGATGGCCGGACGCCGCCTCGTGGGCGGCCTCCGGTTCGCTAGGCGGCCTTCAAGCCGCCGCGGCAGCGCGCGACGCGCTGCTGAGGCCCAGGCACTCAGGTGCCCTGGGGCGCTCGGATCACCAGCGGTAGTGAGCGAACGCCTTGTTCGCTTCCGCCATACGGTGGGTCTCTTCGCGCTTCTTGATCGCACCGCCGCGGTTCTCCGAGGCGTCGAGCAGTTCTGCGGCGAGCTTGCGCGGCATGGTGTTCTCGCCGCGCTTGCGCGCCGACTCGATCAGCCAACGCATCGCCAGGGCCATACGGCGCGACGAACGCACTTCGACCGGCACCTGGTAGGTGGCGCCGCCGACGCGACGCGACTTCACTTCGACCGCGGGCGAGACGTTGCCGAGGGCCTTTTCGACCAGCTCGAGCGCGTTCGGGTTCTTCTCCCCGATCACGTCCATGGCGCCATAGACGATCTTCTCGGCGACGGACTTCTTGCCGCTCTGCATGACCATATTGATGAAGCGCGCGATCGTCTCGCTGCCGTGCTTGGGATCGGGCAGGACCGAACGCTGCGGGGTGGAACCTTTACGCGACATGGTGCGTACCTATTCTCGTGATTCTTGACAGACGTGCTTGCGGGCGGCGGCACCGGAGGGCGCGCACCTGGGCAGCTACGCGCTTAGGACTTCGGACGCTTGGCGCCGTACTTGGAACGGCTCTGGCGACGCTTGGCGACACCGGCGGCGTCGAGCGAGCCGCGAACGGTGTGGTAGCGCACGCCCGGCAGGTCCTTGACTCGGCCGCCGCGGATCAGCACCACGCTGTGCTCCTGCAGGTTGTGGCCTTCGCCGCCGATGTACGAAATGATCTCGTAACCGTTGGTCAGACGAACCTTGGCCACCTTACGCAGCGCCGAGTTCGGCTTCTTCGGGGTGGTGGTGTACACGCGGGTGCAAACGCCGCGACGCTGCGGGCAGTTCGCGAGCGCCGGCGAGGCGCTCTTGTAGGTGGTCGCCTGCCGCGGCTTGCGGACGAGCTGGTTGATCGTTGCCATCAGGAACTCTTTGGTGAGGGGCGGTGAAGCCACTACGTTGAGAAGCGAACGGCAAGCCAAGCAAACCCGGCCCACCGAGACGAAAAAGTATAGCCCGCGTTCGACGTTACCGTCAACGCGAGCTATCGGAACAGCCGCCCGCCGCGGGGTTTCCGCGTCGGCACAGCCGTTCTACTACCTGCGATCCCGCCCTGCCCTGGGCCGAACACGAGGCGCTCCATGCGCCTCTTTTCGTGATCTGGGACGTCCCGAGGGACAGTCCGAACTGCTAACTATACGTTACTTGGCGCGATCTTGCCAGCGCCGTCCCGCCGGCCGCCCTCCCGGACGACCGCCCTCCCCCGCGTACGGGAGAGGGTCGGGGCCCAGGCCTCAGGAGGCGCTGGACTCGTCGCCGGCTTCGGTCGCGACCGCGGCGACTTCGGCGACCGGGGCTTCGACGGCCACCGGGGCCGGACCCGCCAGGGCTTCCATCTCGGAGTCGGTCAGACCCGAAGCGTTCTTGCGGCGCTGGGTGTGGTACGCCAGACCGGTACCGGCCGGGATCAGGCGACCCACGATCACGTTCTCCTTGAGGCCGCGCAGGCCGTCGCGGGTACCGCGCACGGCGGCCTCGGTCAGGACGCGGGTGGTCTCCTGGAAGGACGCGGCCGAGATGAACGACTCGGTCGCCAGCGACGCCTTGGTGATGCCCAGCAGCACCGGCTCGTACTTGGCCGGGATTTCGTTGCGGGCCAGCAGGCGGGCGTTCTCTTCGACGAAGCGCTGACGCTCGATCTGCTCGCCGTGCAGGAACTTGCTGTCGCCCTGGTCGGTGATCTCGACCTTGCGCAGCATCTGGCGAACGATCACCTCGATGTGCTTGTCGTTGATCTTCACGCCCTGCAGGCGGTAGACGTCCTGGATTTCCTTGGTCAGGTACACGGCCAGCGGCTCGACGCCCAGCAGACGCAGGATGTCCTGCGGGCTCGGCTCGCCGTCCACGACGGTCTCGCCCTTCTCGACGTGCTCGCCTTCGAACACGATGATCTGGCGGTACTTCGGGATCAGCTCTTCGTGCTCGTCACCGTCGGCCTGCTTGATGATCAGGCGCTGCTTACCCTTGGTGTCCTTGCCGAAGCTGACGATGCCGGAGACCTCGGCCAGCACGGCCGGGTCCTTGGGCTTGCGCGCTTCGAACAAGTCGGCCACGCGCGGCAGACCACCGGTGATGTCGCGGGTCTTCGAGGCTTCCTGCGGGATCTTGGCGACCACGTCGCCGACGCCGACCGCGGCGCCGTCCTGCAGGTTGACGATCGAGCGCGGCGGCAGCAGGTACTGCGCCGGCAGATCGGTACCCGGAATCGACAGGTCCTTGCCGTTCTTGTCGACGATGCGCACGACCGGACGCAGATCCTTGCCCTGCGAGCCGCGACGCTTCGGATCGGTGATCTCGCGCGAGGCCAGGCCGGTCAGTTCGTCGGTCTTCTCGATGACGGTCACGCCATCGACGAAATCGACGAAGCGGATGAAGCCCGCCACTTCCGAGACGATCGGGTGGTTATGCGGATCCCAGTTCGCGACCTGCTGGCCGGCCTTGATCTCGGCGGCGTCCTTGACGCTGATGGTGGCGCCGTAAGGCAGCTTGTAGCGCTCGCGCTCGCGGCCGTGCGGGTCGAGGACCGACAGTTCGCCCGAACGCGACACCGCGACCAGGTGGCCGTTGGCGTGCGCGACGTGCTTGAGGTTGTTGAACTTGATCGAACCGGTGGTCTTGACCGTGACGTTGTCGATCGCCGCCGCACGCGAAGCCGCGCCGCCGATGTGGAACGTACGCATGGTCAGCTGCGTGCCGGGCTCGCCGATCGACTGAGCGGCGACGACGCCGACCGCTTCGCCGTGGTTGACCAGGTGACCGCGGCCGAGGTCGCGACCGTAGCAGTGCGCGCAGACGCCGAAGGCGCTGGTGCAGGTGATGGTCGAACGGACCTTGATCGACTGGACGCTGGCGTCCTCGAGCTTGGCCACCCAGGCTTCGTCGAGCAGGGTGTTGCGGGTGACGATCGGATCCTCGTCGTTGCCCGGCAGGAACACGTCCTCGGCCACGACGCGGCCCAGCACGCGATCGCGCAAGGGCTCGACCACGTCGCCGCCTTCGACGATCGGGGTCATCATCAGACCCTCGACGGTGCCGCAGTCGGTTTCGGTGATCACCACGTCCTGCGCCACGTCGACCAGACGGCGGGTCAGGTAACCCGAGTTCGCGGTCTTGAGCGCGGTATCGGCCAGACCCTTACGGGCACCGTGCGTGGAGTTGAAGTACTCCTGCACGTTCAGGCCTTCGCGGAAGTTCGCCTTGATGGGCGTCTCGATGATCGAGCCGTCCGGACGCGCCATCAGGCCGCGCATACCGGCCAGCTGACGGATCTGCGCCTGCGAACCGCGGGCGCCGGAGTCGGCCATGATGTACAGCGAGTTCATCGACTTCTGATCGACGGCCTCGCCCTTGGCGTTGGTGATGTGATCGGTACCGATCGCGTCCATCATCGCCTTGGCCACGCGCTCGTTGGTGCGCGACCAGATATCGACGACCTTGTTGTAGCGCTCGCCGGCGGTGACCAGGCCCGACTGGTACTGCTGCTGGATTTCCAGCACTTCGCCTTCGGCCTCGGCGACGATGCCTTCCTTTTCCTTCGGGATGATCATGTCGTCGATGCCGATCGAAACGCCGGCGCGGGTCGCATAAGCGAAGCCGGTGTACATCAGCTTGTCGGCGAACACGACCGTGTCCTTCAGGCCCAGCATGCGGTAGCAGCTGTTGATCAGGCGCGAGATGTTCTTCTTGGTCAGCTCGGTGTTGGCCAGCGCGAACGGCAGGCCGTCCGGCAGGATCTCGCGCAGCAGGGCGCGGCCGACGGTGGTGTCGACGATCGAGGTCTTGGGCGTGCGGGTGCCGTCCTCGTTGACCACGATCTCGCTGATGCGGACCTTGACCTTGGCGTGGATCTGCACGACGCGGTTGTCGTAGGCGCGCTTGACTTCGGCGACGTTGGCGAAGGCCATGCCCTCGCCCGCCTTGTTCTCCAGGGCGCGGGTCATGTAGTACAGACCCAGCACGACGTCCTGCGACGGCACGATGATCGGCTCGCCGTTGGCCGGCGACAGGATGTTGTTCGACGCCATCATCAGGGCGCGCGCTTCCAGCTGGGCCTCGAGGCTCAGCGGAACGTGCACGGCCATCTGGTCGCCGTCGAAGTCGGCGTTGAACGCGGTACAGACCAGCGGGTGCAGCTGGATGGCCTTACCTTCGATCAGGACCGGCTCGAACGCCTGGATGCCGAGGCGGTGCAGGGTCGGGGCGCGGTTCAGCAGCACCGGATGCTCGCGGATCACCTCTTCGAGGATGTCCCACACCTCGGCCTCTTCACGCTCGACCAGCTTCTTGGCGGCCTTGATCGTGGTGGCCAGGCCGCGGCGCTGAAGCTTGGCGAAGATGAAGGGCTTGAACAGCTCCAGCGCCATCTTCTTCGGCAGGCCGCACTCGTGCAGGCGCAGGGTCGGGCCGACCACGATGACCGAACGGCCCGAGTAGTCGACGCGCTTGCCGAGCAGATTCTGACGGAACCGGCCCTGCTTACCCTTGATCATGTCGGCCAGCGACTTGAGCGGGCGCTTGTTGGTGCCGGTGATGGCGCGGCCGCGACGGCCATTGTCCATCAGGGCGTCGACCGACTCCTGCAGCATGCGCTTCTCGTTGCGCACGATGATGTCGGGCGCATTGAGTTCGAGCAGGCGGCGCAGGCGGTTGTTGCGGTTGATGACGCGGCGGTACAGGTCGTTCAGGTCGGAGGTCGCGAAGCGGCCGCCGTCCAGCGGAACCAGCGGACGCAGGTCCGGCGGCAGCACCGGCAGCACGGTCATGACCATCCACTCGGGGCGGTTGCCCGACTCGAGGAAGGCTTCGACCAGCTTGATGCGCTTGGTGAGGCGCTTGAGCTTGGTTTCGCTGTTGGTCGAGGCGATCTCCTCGCGCAGCTGGATCATCTCGGCCTGGAGGTCGATCGTGCGCAGCAGGTCGTAGACCGCCTCGGCGCCCATCGCGGCCTCGAAGTCGTCGCCGTGCTCCTGGCGCGCCTGCAGGAACTGCTCTTCGGTCAGCAGGTTGCCGCGCTCGAGCGGGGTCAGGCCCGGCTCGGTCACGACGTAGGCTTCGAAGTACAGGATGCGCTCGATGTCGCGCAGGGTCATGTCCAACATCAGGCCGATGCGCGACGGCAGCGACTTGAGGAACCAGATGTGGGCGACCGGCGAGGCCAGGTCGATGTGACCCATGCGCTCGCGACGGACCTTGGCCAGGGTGACCTCGGTACCGCACTTTTCGCAGACCACGCCACGGTGCTTCATGCGCTTGTACTTGCCGCACAGGCACTCGTAGTCCTTGATCGGTCCGAAGATCGCGGCGCAGAACAGGCCGTCGCGTTCGGGCTTGAAGGTACGGTAGTTGATGGTTTCCGGCTTCTTCACTTCACCGAACGACCACGAACGGATCAGGTCGGGCGAAGCCAGCGCGATCTTGATCGCGTCGAAGTCCAGCGCGGGGCGCTGCTGGTTGAAGAGATTGAGCAAGTCTTTCATTTGAACTCTCCGGGAATCGGGAAAAGAGAAAGGGGAACGTCAGTTCGGGATCCGGTCGGGCTCGGGTCGCATCGGCGCCCTCGCCCGGTTCCGGAGTCCGGATGTCCTCAGTTCTCTTCCAGCTCCATGTTGATCGCGAGCGAGCGGATTTCCTTCACCAGCACGTTGAAGGACTCCGGCATGCCGGCGACCATCTCGTACTCGCCGTCGACGATGTTCTTGTACATCTGGTTGCGGCCCTGCACGTCGTCGGACTTCACCGTCAGCATTTCCTGCAGGGTGTAGGCCGCGCCGTAGGCTTCCAGCGCCCAGACTTCCATTTCGCCGAAACGCTGGCCGCCGAACTGCGCCTTGCCGCCCAGCGGCTGCTGGGTGACGAGCGAGTACGGACCGGTCGAACGGGCGTGCATCTTGTCGTCGACCAGGTGATTCAGCTTCAGCATGTGCATGTAGCCGATCGTGACCGGGCGCTCGAACGCTTCGCCGGTACGGCCGTCGTGCAGGATGGTCTGACCGCTGCTCGGCAGTTCCGCCAGCTCGAGCATGCGCTTGATCTCGACTTCGGCCGCGCCGTCGAACACCGGCGTCGCCATCGGCACGCCGTCGGTCAGGTTGTGGGCCAGCGTCAGCAGCTCTTCGTCGCTGAACTGCTTCAGGTCCACGCGCTGACCATGCACCTTCTGGTCGTGGTTGTAGATGTCGTCGAGGAACTTGCGCAGGTCGGCGATCTTCTGCTGCGCCTCCAGCATGCGCTGGATCTTCTGGCCCAGGCCCTTGGCGGCCCAGCCCAGATGCACTTCGAGGATCTGGCCGATGTTCATACGCGACGGCACGCCCAGCGGGTTCAGCACGATGTCGACAGTCTGACCGTCGGCGGCGTACGGCATGTCCTCGACCGGAACGATGGTCGAGACCACGCCCTTGTTGCCGTGGCGGCCGGCCATCTTGTCGCCCGGCTGGATGCGGCGCTTAACGGCCAGGAACACCTTGACCATCTTCAGCACGCCCGGAGCGAGGTCGTCGCCCTGGGTGATCTTCGAACGCTTGTCGGTGAAGCGGCGTTCGAATTCCTTCTCGTGCGTGTCGATCTGCTTCTGGGCGCGCTCGATGGCGTCGATCGCCTCGTCGTCCTTCATCCGCAGGGTGAACCACTCGGACTTCTTCAGGCCGTTGAGGAACGCCTCGGTGATGGTGTCGCCCTTCTTCAGGCCGGCGCCGCCGTTGGCGACCTTGCCGACCAGCTGCGTGCGCAGACGGGCGTAGATCGCGCTTTCCAGGATGCGGAACTGGTCGTCGAAGTCCTTCTTGACGCGCTTGATCTCGGATTCCTCGATCTGGCGCGCGCGCTTGTCCTTCTCGATGCCGTCTCGGGTGAAGACCTGCACGTCGATGACGGTGCCGTCCATGCCCGGGGGCACGCGCAGCGAGCTGTCCTTAACGTCGGAGGCCTTCTCGCCGAAGATCGCGCGCAGCAGCTTCTCTTCCGGGGTCAGCTGCGACTCGCCCTTCGGCGTGACCTTGCCGACCAGGATGTCGCCGGCGCGGACTTCGGCGCCGATGTAGACCACGCCCGACTCGTCGAGGCGGTTCAGCGCCTGCTCGGAGACGTTCGGGATGTCGGCCGAGATTTCCTCCGGTCCCAGCTTGGTATCGCGGGCGACGCAGGTCAGCTCTTCGATGTGGATCGTGGTGTAGCGATCCTCTTCGACCACGCGCTCGGAGAGCAGGATCGAGTCTTCGAAGTTGTAGCCGTTCCACGGCATGAACGCGACCAGCATGTTCTGGCCGAGCGCGAGCTCGCCGATGTCGGTCGAGGGACCGTCGGCCAGCACGTCGCCGCGGGCGATCACGTTGCCCACCTTGACCAGCGGGGTCTGGTTGATACAGGTGTTCTGGTTCGAACGCGTGTACTTGATCAGGTTGTAGATGTCGACGCCGGCGTCGGTGACGTCGGAGATCTCGTCTTCGTTGACCTTGACCACGATGCGGCCGGCGTCGATCTGCTCGATCACGCCGCCGCGCAGGGCGTTCACGGTCACGCCCGAGTCGCGCGCCACGGCGCGCTCGATGCCCGTGCCGACCAGCGGCTTCTGGCTACGCAGGGTCGGAACGGCCTGACGCTGCATGTTCGCGCCCATGAGCGCGCGGTTGGCGTCGTCGTGCTCGAGGAACGGAACCAGCGCCGCGGCGACCGACACGGTCTGCATCGGCGAGACGTCCATGTAATGGATTTCGCTCGGCGGCTTCAGCAGCGACTCGCCCTGGAAGCGGCAAGCCACGAACTGGTCGGTCATCGTGCCCTTGTCGTCCTGGGTCGCGTTGGCCTGGGCGATGACGTACTCGTTCTCTTCGATCGCCGACAGGAATTCGATGTCGTCGGTGACCTTGCCGTCCACGACCTTGCGGTACGGCGTCTCGAGGAAGCCGTACTTGTTGGTGCGGGCGAACACGGCCAGCGAGTTGATCAGGCCGATGTTCGGGCCTTCCGGCGTTTCGATGGTGCAGACGCGGCCGTAATGGGTCGGGTGCACGTCGCGCACTTCGAAGCCGGCGCGCTCGCGGGTCAGACCGCCCGGGCCGAGGGCCGACACGCGACGCTTGTGCGTGACTTCCGACAGCGGGTTGTTCTGGTCCATGAACTGCGACAGCTGCGAGGAGCCGAAGAACTCCTTGATCGCGGCGGCCACCGGCTTGGCGTTGATCAGCTCCTGCGGGGTCAGGCCTTCGGACTCGGCCATCGACAGGCGCTCCTTGACCGCGCGCTCGACGCGGACCAGGCCGACGCGGAACACGTTCTCGGCCATTTCGCCGACCGAACGCACGCGGCGGTTGCCCAGGTGGTCGATGTCGTCGACGGTGCCGCGGCCGTTGCGGATCTCGGTCAGGACGCGGATCACGTCCAGGATGTCCGAGGTGTCGCCCAGCTCGTTGCGCAGGCGGCCGGACTCTTCGTCCTTGCGCTCGGCGAAGTACTTGGCGTCGTACAGCACCGAAGCGCCGATGGTTTCCTTGCGGCCGATGCGGCGGTTGAACTTCATCCGGCCGACGCCCGACAGGTCGTAGCGCTCGAAGGTGAAGAACAGGTTGTGGAACAGGTTCTGCGCGGCGTCCTTGGTCGGCGGCTCGCCGGGACGCATCATGCGGTAGATCTCGACCAGCGCTTCCAGCTGCGTCTTGGACGGATCGATGCGCAGGGTGTTGGACAGGTACGGGCCGCGATCGAGGTCGTTGACCCAGATCGTGCCGACGGTGTCGATACCGGCCTTGCGGAACGCGGCCAGCTGATCTTCGCTGATCTCGTCGTTGGCCGAAGCCAGCAGTTCGCCGGTCTTGGCGTCGACGACGTCGTTCGACAGGATGCGGCCGACCAGGTACTCGTCGGGCACGGCCAAGGCGGCGACGCCGGCCTGCTCGAGCTGCTTGACGTGGCGCGCGGTGATGCGGCGGCCGGCCTCGACGATGACCTTGTCGCCGTCGGCGAGGTCGAAGTTGAGGGTTTCGCCGCGCAGGCGCTCGGGGATCAGCTCAAGCTGGACGCCTTCCTTGGGATCGATATGGAAGGTGTTGATCTCGAAGAACTGCGCGAGCATCTCTTCGTTGTTGTAGCCGAGCGCGCGCAGCAGCACGGTGACCGGCAGCTTGCGGCGGCGGTCGATACGGGTGAACAGCGCGTCCTTCGGGTCGAACTCGAAGTCCAGCCAGGAGCCGCGGTAAGGAATGATGCGGGCGCTGTACAGCAGCTTGCCCGAGCTGTGGGTCTTGCCGCGGTCGTGGTCGAAGAACACGCCCGGCGAACGGTGCAGCTGCGAGACGATGACGCGCTCGGTGCCGTTGACGATGAAGGTGCCGTTGTCGGTCATGAGCGGAATCTCGCCCATGTAGACCTCCTGCTCCTTCACGTACTTGATGGCCTTGGTCGACGACTCGCGGTCGTAGATCACCAGGCGCACGGTCACGCGCAGCGGGGCGCCGTAGCTGAGGCCGCGGTTACGGCACTCGCGCTCGTCGAACGCCGGATCGCCGAGCTTGTAGCCGACGTATTCGAGCGCGGCGTTGCCGCTGTAGCTGGAGATCGGGAACACCGACTTCAGGGCCGCGTGCAGGCCGCGATCGGCGCGCTTGCCCGGCTCGATGTTCTCCTGCAGGAATTCGCGGTAGGAGTCGACCTGGATGGCCAGCAGGAAAGGCACTTCGAGAATCGACTTGCGCTTGCCGAAGTCCTTGCGGATGCGCTTCTTTTCGGTGAACGAGTACGTCATGGTGAGCTACCGCCTCGGTTTTCTGGTGGGCTTTCAAGACGCCGTTGCGGCGCCTTGGGGCAGATCGCGCGTCCGCGACCGCAAACCCAGAGGGAACGAAGAACTGACAGTGGGAAGTCGCTGGTATTGCCGGCACCAGCACGCCTTCTCCCGCTACTTCACACTGCCAACTCGGGACTTTATTTCCAGTATTTCAACAACGGCCAAAGGCCGGGGACTTTCGTCCCCAGCCTTGGGTGGTCGCCAGTGATGAATCCGGCGACGCGATGCAACTTACTTCACTTCGACGGTCGCGCCAGCGGCCTCGAGGTCCTTCTTCATCTTCTCGGACTCTTCCTTCGAAGCGGCTTCCTTCACGGTCTGCGGAGCGCCTTCGACCAGGTCCTTCGCTTCCTTCAGGCCCAGGCCGGTGATGGCGCGGACGGCCTTGATGACCTCGACCTTCTTCTCGCCGGCGGCCTTCAGGATGACGTTGAACTCGGTCTGCTCTTCGACCGGGGCGGCGGCAGCGGCCGGGCCGGCAGCAGCGACGACCGGGGCGGCGGCAGAGACGCCGAACTTCTCTTCGATCGCCTTGACCAGCTCCATCACTTCGAGAAGGGTCTTCTCGGCGATGGCGTCGACGATCTGTTCGTTGGACAGGGACATGTGATTAACCTTTTAGGAAATTGATCTTACGAATCGGTTCAGTGAGGTATTCGCTGAGCGGACGGCGATTACGCCGTTTCCGCCTCGGCCTGCGCTTGCTCGGCTTCGCCACCGCCGCCCTGCTTGTCGGCCACGGCCTTGACGGCACGGGCAAACATGCTCGCCGGTTCGGCGAGGACGCGCGCCAGCATGGCCAGGGCCTGCTCGCGGGTCGGCAACGAGGCCAGCACTTCGACGTGGCTGCCCGGGTACAGCTGGCCGCCCATGGCGACCACCTTGGCCTGCAGCTTGTCGTTGCCCTTGGCGAATTCCTTGATCAGACGCCCGGCAGCGCCGGGTTCTTCCGTCGAGAACGCATACAGCAGCGGACCGACGAGGGCGTCTTGGGCGCACTCGTATTCGGTACCGGCCACGGCACGCGAAGCCAGGGTGTTCTTGACGACACGCAAGTACACACCGGTTTCACGAGCCTTCTTGCGCATGGCGGTCATTTGAGCGACCGTCGTGCCCGCGTACTCGGCAGCAACCAAGGAGTGAGCCTTCGCGGCGACTTCTGCCAGCTCGGCGACTACTTCTTGCTTCTGAGACAGATTGAGAGCCATAAACACTCCTCTTGTGAACTCCGCTCACGGCTCCTGCCGCTTGCGGTCCTGAGCGGCACCTTCCCTGGCGCCGGGGACGCCTGAGGCGTCCCGGGTGGTGGCCTTTCCTGAAAAAGTTCCAGTAGGGCGGCACCATCTGCGCGGGCCCGGCTCCGAAGAGTCCGAATTAAGCGATCCCGCTAGTACCGACGGCGACTCCTTGCCAGACCGAGCTTCCGTGCCCGTCGTCGATACGCGCTGACCGCGCCTGCGGTCTTTGACGGCTTCGTTCGGGGACTGGCCCCTGGCGATGCCCTCAAAAGTTGTTGCACCCTCCCCCGCCGGGCGGGAGAGGGTTCGTGCGATTACTTCAGCGCCAGCGAGGCCTGGTCCACGGTCACGCCGGGGCCCATGGTCGAGCTGATCGAGATCTTCTGCAGGTACTGACCCTTGGCGGTCGACGGCTTGGCCTTGATCAGGTCCAGCAGCAGCGCCTGCAGGTTGTCCTTCAGCGAGGCGTCTTCGAACGAAGCCTTGCCGATGGTGCAGTGGATGATGCCGGCCTTGTCGGTGCGGTAACGCACCTGGCCGCCCTTGGCGTTCTTGACCGCTTCGGCCGGGTTCGGCGAGACGGTACCGACCTTCGGGTTCGGCATCAGGCCGCGCGGGCCCAGCACCTGGCCGAGCTTACCGACCACGCGCATGGCGTCCGGCGTCGCGATGACGACGTCGTAGTTCAGGTCGCCGGCCTGCATCTTCTCGGCGAGGTCGTCCATACCGACGGCCTCGGCGCCAGCGGCCAGGGCTTCCTCGGCCTTGGCGCCCGCGGGGGCGAACACCGCCACGCGCACGGACTTGCCGGTACCGGCCGGCAGCACGGTCGAACCGCGCACCTGCTGGTCGGACTTCTTCGCGTCCACGCCCAGGCGGACGGCGACGTCGACGGACTCGACGAACTTGGCCTTGGTCGCGGTCTTCACGATCTTGATGGCCTCGTCGAAGGCATAAGCCTTACCCGGGACCACGGCGGCCTTGATTGCTTTTTCGCGCTTGCTGATCGCCATGTCTTAGCCCTCCACCACGAGACCCATGCTGCGGGCCGAACCCGCAATCGTCTTCACCGCCGCTTCCAGGTCGGCCGCCGTCAGGTCGGCTTCCTTCGCCTTGGCGATGTCCTCGAGCTGCTTACGGGTGACCTTGCCGACCTTCTCGGTGTTCGGGCGCTTGGAGCCCGAGCTGATGCCGGCGGCCTTCTTCAGCAGCACCGAAGCCGGGGTGCTCTTGGTGATGAAGGTGAAGGTACGGTCGGAGTACGCGGTGATGATCACCGGGGTCGGGAGACCCGGCTCCAGCTTGGAGGTCGCGGCGTTGAACGCCTTGCAGAACTCCATGATGTTCAGGCCGCGCTGACCGAGGGCGGGGCCCACCGGCGGCGACGGATTGGCCTGACCGGCCTTCACCTGCAGCTTGATGTAACCAACTACTTTCTTAGCCATCTTCTTCTCTCCGGGTGCAAGCGCCTGGGTCTCAGGCTCCCCATCGGACCGGGAATATCACGTGTCCCGGCTTCACGTTTTTTTCAGACGCCGACAGCCGCCTTGCGGCGGCCGTGGTTTCCTGATTCGGTGCGCGCCCTGGGCTGCGCAGCCGGAAAGTATAGCAGGCTTTCTGGAACCCCGCTGGACGGGGCTCCGGGCCCGGTCAGGCCTTCTCGACCTGGCCGAATTCGAGCTCGACCGGGGTCGAGCGGCCGAAAATCAGCACCGCCACGCGCAAGCGGCTCTTGTCGTAGTTGATTTCCTCGACCACGCCGTTGAAATCGACGAACGGGCCGTCGACCACCCGGACCATCTCGCCCGGCTCGAACAGGACCTTGGGCTTGGGCTTCTCGACGCCATCCTGAACGCGCTGCAGGATCATGTCCGCCTCGCGGTCCTGGATCGGCAACGGACGGTCGGCGGTGCCGCCGATGAAGCCCATGACCTTCGGGGTTTCCTTGATCAGGTGCCAGCTCTCGCTGTCGATGCGCGGGATACCGGCCTCGTCGTGGGTGGCGATCTGGACCAGGACGTAGCCCGGGAAGAACTTGCGCTCGGAACGGCGCTTCTGGCCGGAGCGCATCTCGACCACTTCTTCGGTCGGGACCAGGACGTCGCCGAAGCGGTCCTGCATCTCGAAACGCACGATGCGATCGCGCAGCGCCTGCGCCACCGACTTCTCGAAGCCGGAGTAGGCGTGAACGACGTACCAGCGCTTATGTACTTCGGTCATTGCCTCAGTGCCCCAAAATAAACTTGACCGCAGCCTGGATGAGCAGGTCGAAGCCGGCCAGGATCAGGCTGAGGATCGCGACCGCGATCATCACCACCCAGGTGGTGCGCATGGCTTCCTGGCGGGTCGGCCAGACCACCTTGCGCAGCTCGAAGCGCGACTCGGACAGGAATTCGAGCGTCTGACGGCCCTTGGCGCTGGTCAGGAACACGCCGATACCGGCGACCAGGCCGGCGACCACGACCAGCGCACGCAGCGCGGCCGCCCAGTCGGCGAACCAGTAGAACGCGAACACGCCGCCACCGACCAAAAGCACCGCCAGGGCGTACTTGAGGAAGTCGCCGGCGGACGCAGAACCGTGTTGTTCGACCTTGCTGTTCATCCGATCCATCGCGCGGCGCTTGCGCAGCCGCCTTCTTGGTGAAAGTCCGACCGCGAGGGCCGGGCTTGCGCGGAGGGATCCGCATTGCCTGAGTGGCACGCCAGGAGGGACTCGAACCCCCAACCTGCGGTTTTGGAGACCGCTGCTCTGCCAATTGAGCTACTGGCGTATTGCTTCGGACCTAGCCCGCGGGAGCCCCGCAAACTCGGCTTCCTCTTAAACGGCGAAGGCGGACCGTCATTGCCGGCCCGCCGTTCGCGGCTCGCGACGGCCTTGCGACCGTCGCAGAGATCTTACTTGATGATCTTGGCCACCACGCCGGCGCCGACGGTACGGCCGCCTTCGCGAATCGCGAAACGCAGGCCTTCGTCCATCGCCACCGGGTTGATCAGGCTCAC
>NZ_LMHF01000006.1:0-33114 GCF_001427715.1 Lysobacter sp. Root667 | reverse complement strand
CTCGGGCCGGACCGGCAATGCGCCGAGCAACACCTCGATCTCGGTCAACATCGTGCATCCGTACAAGGGCGACCTGATCGTCGACCTGATCGCGCCGGATGGTTCGGTCTACAACATCCATAACCGCAGCGGCGGCAGCGCCGACAACGTCACCGGCACCTTCATCAAGGACCTGTCGACCGAACCGCTGAACGGTACGTGGAAGCTGCGTGCCGCCGATCGCGCCGGCGCGGACGTGGGCTACATCGATACCTGGAGCATTACGTTCTGATCGCGTTTCCGTTCGGCACACGCAGCGCACGCGTTGCGTGCGCCGGACTCCGACAGCGATGTACCCCGGACCCCGGCTTCGGCCGGGGTTCTTTTCGATTCAGACTGGCGCGCGTAGCTTTCGTAGCAGACGCAACCCCATCGGCGCCGTCCCCGCGTTGATACGCGTTGATAAGGGAGTACCGATGAAATCACCGACCGAACAGGAGTCGTCACCATGGCCTCGCGCTTCCGCCGTTTGCTGCTCTCGACCGCCGCGGCGGTCCTGTCGCTGGGCATGACCGCCTGCATGGCCGCCGGCCCCGCCCACGTCGGCGAACTGCAGGGCGACGGCCCGTACCAGCAGTTCATCGTCAAATACCGCGACGGCAGCGCGCCGGCCAGCCAGGAAGCCAGCGTCAAGGCCCGGCTGGACCGCACCGCCGGCAGCAGCGGCCTGAAGAGCGGCGCCCGTGCGGTCCGTCTGGAGCACAAGCTGCGGCTGTCGGTCGCTGCCGACGTGTTCCGCGCCGACCGCCCGCTGAGCAAGGCCGAGGCGCAGAAGCTGATGCAGGCCTTCGCCGCTGATCCGGATGTCGAGTACATCGAGATCGACGGCATCGTGACTACGATGCCGGTGGGCACCGGCGAGATCCGCTGAGCCGCCTGCTTTCCTGTCCCTCCCTGTGCTTTCTGTAGGAGCGGCGTAAGCCGCGATGGGAATGAAGCGGCGGCGCAGTTCGGTCTAGCGCAATCGCGGCTTACGCCGCTCCTACAGGGGGGGGCGGGCGGGTGTTAGGCGGGTGCGTCGACCCTGTATATCGCCGTTTATTCCAAGCGACCGGCTGATCCTGTGCGGTGAATTTGGAGGGCGGATAGTTAGGGCAGCCGGCCCCGCCGGGCGCTTCCGGGCCGGATAGGGCCTCGAACCCAGCCAGCCGCCGCGCAACGCCGGCGCGATCCCCGAATTCTCCATAGAAAACGGCCACTTGGGATGGGTTCGCGGACCTTGCGCCGCAACTCGATGTTGCGGTGCCGCATTTAACCGTGTCAATTTCACGTGAAAGCGGTTACCGGGAATATTTGTGACGTTCATCACAAATATCTGTGCCAAGTAGGTGGATTTCCTGGTTGCGGCCTGGCTGGAAGGTCGACTAGCGTCACTTTGCGGACACATTTTGTCACTTGGTCCGTACACAACCGTCTGAGCATCGGGTCGGGGCAAGTCCTCCGGCCACGCAGAGCCTCTGACGGTTTTTGCCGCATCCAGCGGCTTATTCCAGCTTCGGGGGTTTCACAGATGTCTCAGCTGTCCTCGCGCCGCATTCGCGTGCACGCACTGGCCGCCGCCACGGTAGCCGTACTGGCGTCCAGCGCCATCGCCGCTCCGGCGTTCGCCGCCGGCCGCGTCAACCTTGCCGGCCTGCAGTCTTCCGAGAAAGTTCAGCGCTTCATCGTCAAGTACAAGGACGGCAGCGCGCCGGCCACCAACGCCACCACCCTGCAGCGCACCCTGAGCACGGCCGCCACGACCGCCGGCGCCGGCAAGGCCCTGGGCATCCGCTCGCTGCGCCGCACCGCGCTGGGCGCCGACGTCGTGCGCAGCGATCGCGCGCTCGACCGCGCCGAAGCCGAATCGCTGATGCGCCAGATCGCCGCCGACTCGAACGTCGAATACGTCGAAGTCGACAAGCTCAACCACGCTTTCCTGACCCCGAACGACACCCGCTACAGCGAACAGTGGGGCTATTCGGGCACCTACGGCATCAAGGCCGACCAGGCCTGGGACGTGACCACCGGTACCGGTTCGGTCGTGGCCGTGCTCGACACCGGCATCACCAACCACAGCGATCTCAGCGCCAACATCCTGCCGGGCTACGACTTCATCATCGACACCACCGTGTCGAACGACGGCAACGGCCGCGACAGCGATCCCAGCGATCCGGGCGACTGGGTCAGCGCCAACCAGTGCGGCGGCACTCACCCCGCCCAGGGTTCGAGCTGGCACGGCACCCACGTGGCCGGCACCATCGCCGCGGTGACCAACAACGCCAAGGGCGTGGCCGGCGTCGCGCACGGCGCCAAGGTCGTGCCGGTGCGCGTGCTCGGCACCTGCGGCGGCTACGACTCCGACATCGCCGACGCGATCATCTGGGCCTCGGGCGGCACCGTCAGCGGCGTGCCCGCCAACGCCAACCCGGCCGAGGTCATCAACCTCAGCCTCGGCGGTTCCGGCGCCTGCGGCACCACCACCCAGAACGCGATCAACAGCGCGGTCGGCCGCGGCACCACCCTGGTCATCGCCGCCGGCAACGACAACGTCAACGTCTCCAACGCTTCGCCGGCGAACTGCAACAACGTCATCGCCGTGGCCTCGATCACCAGCACCGGTGCGCGTTCGAGCTTCTCCAACTACGGCGCGCTGATCGACATCGCCGCTCCGGGCTCGAACATCCTGTCGACCCTCAACAGCGGTTCGACCACGCCGGGCGCGGAAACCTACGCCTCCTACAACGGCACTTCGATGGCGACCCCGCACGTCGCCGGCGTCGTGGCGCTGATGCAGGCCGCCGCCACCACGCCCAAGACCCCGGCCGAGATCGAATCGATCATCAAGGCCAACGTCACCGCATTCCCGTCGACCCCGTCGCAGACCATCGGCCCGGGCATCCTCAACGCCAAGGCCGCGGTCGACGCCGTCAACGGCACCACCCCGCCGCCGACCGGCGTGCTGACCAACGGCACCCCGGTGACCGGCCTGTCAGGCAGCGCCGGCACCGAGCTGCGCTATACCCTGGTGGTGCCGGCAGGCGCCAGCGCCCTGAAGTTCGTGACCGCCAGCGGCAGCGGCGATGCCGATCTGTACGTGAAGTTCGGCAGCGCGCCGACCACGTCCAGCTACGACTGCAAGTCCGAAGGCAGCACCAATGCCGAGACCTGCAACATCGCCACCGCCCAGGCCGGTACCTACCACGTGCTGGTGCGCGGCTACTCGACGTTCTCGGGCCTCAGCCTGACCGGCAGCTACACCACCGGCGGTGGCGGCGGCACCCAGACCTACAGCAACACCACCGACTACACCATCAGCGACAACGCCACGGTCGACAGCCCGATCAAGGTGGACCTGGTGGCTCCGGACGGTTCGCTCTACAACATCCACAACCGCAGCGGCGGCAGCGCCGACAACGTCAACAAGACGGTCACGCTGAACCTGTCGACCGAAGCGCTCAACGGCACCTGGAAGCTGCGCGTCAACGACAACGCCGGCGGCGACACCGGCTACATCAACAGCTGGAGCGTCACGTTCTGATCCATACATTCTGATTCATGCGTTGCGATCGATAAATTCGCCGGCACGGATGCCGCGAACGCTCTCTCCGACCCCGGCTACGGCCGGGGTCTTTTTTTGCGCGCGCGATCGGGTACGCGATCGGTGGACGCCTTTACACCAAGTCGGCGTACACAAAAATGACTGGAATCGATTACTGGTCATATGCATGACGAGCATCACGGATGCGGTGTCGAATCGCGTCGAATCGCGCTTGTTCCACCGCGGGTGCGCGCTTAGCGTCGTGACGGGCGAAAAGGGGTTCGCCCTGTTTCATCGTTCGAGCGCATCGCCGGCACATCGCGCGCTGCGGCATTGCCCGTGTCAAACACGTATCAACTCGCCGGACCTGCCGACGCCGTCGGCCGCGTTCCTACCGATTGATCCGCGCTCGCCATCGCAGGCCGCCACGGCCGGCGATTCAGAGCGGCGAGCCGGTCATGCCCTCTACTACGGATGGAGAGAGACTCATGAAACGAATGTACGGTTCCCTGGTCCTGCTGGGACTTTCCACGCTCGGCGCCGCCATGGCGGCGCCAGGCGCGCGTCCCGCGGCGTTCGACCACAGCCTCACCGCGCTCGACCGCGTCGAGATGCGCACGATGCAGGCGGTCGACGTGCCGGCATTGCAGGCCGAGGATCGCCAGCGCGAAGCGCACGATCTGCCGCCGCGTTACGCGCAATCGCTGTCCGTCGACCTGACCCCGCTCAATTCGGGCGTGTGGGAGGAAGTCGGCAACGACATGGTCTGGCGTCTGCGCGTGCAATCGCGCGGCGCGCTGTCGCTGAACTTCGGTTTCAGCGAATACAACATGCCCGCCGGCGGCCGCCTGCTGGTGTATCCGGCCAACCTGACCCGCGCCGCCGCCTCCGATCCCTCGGCGGTGCGCGTATACACGGCCGCCGACAACGAAGCCCACGGCCAGCTGTGGACGCCGATCGTCAACGGCGCCGAAGCGGTGATCGAAGTGGTGGTGCCGCGCGATCAGGCCGGCCAGCTCAAGCTGCGCCTGGCCAAGGTCGGCCACGACTACCGCGGCTTCACCCGCATGGCCCAGCAGCTGCAGTCCGACATGGTGACCGCACAGGGCACCTCGGGCAGCTGCAACGTCGACGTGGTCTGTCCGGAAGGCGACGCCTGGCGTCCGCAGATCCGCTCGGTCGCGGCGATCTCCACCGGCGGCAGCCTGTTCTGCTCGGGCAGCCTGCTCAACAACGCCGCCAACGACCACAAGATGTATTTCCTGACCGCGAACCACTGCGGCATCAGCGCTTCCAATGCGGCCTCGCTGGTCACCTACTGGAACTACCAGAACTCGACCTGCCGCGCGCCCGGCAGCACCCAGAGCGGCCAGAACGGCGACGGCTCGCTCGCCCAGACCCTGACCGGCGCCTTCCACCGTGCGTCCAACGCCGCGTCCGACTTCACCCTGGTCGAACTCGACGACGCCGCGCCCGCCGCCTACAACCTGTACTGGAACGGTTGGGACGCGCGCAGCGGCGATTTCAGCGGCGCCACCGGCATCCACCATCCCAACGTCGCCGAGAAGCGCATCAGCCACGGCACCAGCGCGACCCGCACCACCAGCTATGGCGGCGCCAATACCAATCCGACCTCGCCGGGCGACGGGTCGCACATCTTCGTGCGCTGGATCCCGGGCATCGGCGTCACCGAGGGCGGTTCCTCGGGCTCGCCCTTGTTCAGCCCCGAGAAGCGCGTGATCGGCCAGCTCCACGGCGGCCCGTCTTCCTGCAGCGCGGCCGACAACGCCAAGGCCGACTACTACGGCCGCATCTCGGTGTCCTGGGCCGGCGGCGGCAGCAACTCCACCCGTCTGAGCAACTGGCTCGATGCCGGCGGCAGCGGCGTGCAGTTCATCGACGGCCTGGACTCGTCCGGCGGCGGCAACGTCGCGCCTACGGCGAACTTCAGCTTCACCACCAGTTCGCTGACGGCGACCTTCACCGACAGCTCCACCGACAGCGACGGCACCATCGTCTCGCGTAGCTGGAACTTCGGCGACGGCGGCACCTCGACCGCGACCAACCCGACCCGCACCTATGCGGCGACCGGGACGTACACGGTCACGCTGACGGTTACCGACGACGACGGCGCCACCAACACCAAGACCGCGTCCGTCACGGTCGGCAGCAGCGGCGTGCAGACCTACACCAACGGCACCGACTTCGCGATCCTGGACAACGCCACGATCAACAGCCCGGTCACCGTCTCCGGCCGCACCGGCAACGGTCCCAGCAACGCTTCGATCTCGGTCACGATCACCCACAGCTACAAGGGCGATCTCAAGGTCGATCTGGTCGCGCCGGACGGCACGCTCTACAACATCCACAACCGCACCGGCGGCAGCGCCGACAACGTGATCGGCACCTTCACCAAGGACCTGACCAGCGAGCCGCTGAACGGTACCTGGAAGCTGCGCGTCAACGACAACGCCAACGCCGACACCGGCGTGCTCGACACCTGGAGCATCACGTTCTGATGCAGCACCGTCCTCTCCGGCTTCGGCCGGAGAGGACACGCCCTCGAAGGCCTTGGCCGGAGAGGACACGCCCTCGAAGGCCTTGGCCGGAGAGGACACGCCCGCGGGAGCGTCGATCCCGAACCCGGTACGTCCTCCCGCTCCCGCGCCCCACGCGCAGGGGCGGGAGCCCGCGTGCCTGAGCATTCGATCGAGCACGACCCACCCAACCCTATGGATCGGCCCAGGCCGATCGATCGGCACGTTCGCAGCGGGCCCGAGCCCGCACGCCAGGAGACCGCCATGCGCCTCGCCCACGCCGCCTTGCTGCTGCTCGCCTTCGCCGCCGCGGCCCCCGCCGCCGAAGACGAATCGGTATTCGTCACCGCTCATTACCGCGACCGCGCGCAACTGCAGCGCATCGCCTCGCGCTTCCAGCATCTGATCGTCGACCGCGAAGCGCGCACCGTGCGCGTGGAGGCCATGCCCGAGGACATCGCCGCGCTGCGCAGCGCCGGCTTCCGGGTCGAAGTCGACGCTACCGCGACCGAACAGCTGCGGCGCATGCAGTCGGCGATGGCGAAGGCGCCGCTGCTGGGGCCGGCCGCGATCCCCGGCTACGCCTGCTATCGCACGGTCGAAGAGACCTACACCACCATGGACGACCTGGCCGCGACCAAACCGAACCTGGCGCGCATCGCCAACATCGGCCCGAGCTGGCAGAAGAGCCGCGACGCCGCCACCGGTTACGAGATGAAGGTGCTGCGGCTGAGCAACACCGCCACCGACGCGGCGCTGCCGAACAAGCCGACCATGGTGGTGTTCGGTTCCATCCACGCCCGCGAGTACACCCCGGCCGAACTGCTCACGCGCTTCGCCGAATGGCTGGTCAACGGCTACGGCAACGACGCCGAGGCGACCTGGCTGATGGACAACTTCGCCTTCCAGCTGGTGCTGCAGGCCAATCCCGACGGCCGCAAGAAGGCCGAGGCCGGCGCGTCCTGGCGCAAGAACACCGACAACCTCAACGGCAGTTGCAGCGCATCGTCCTACGGCGTCGATCTCAATCGCAATTTCCCCTTCCACTGGAACAGCGCCGCCGGTGGTTCCAGCGGCAACGCCTGCGCCGAAACCTATCGCGGCCCGGCCAGCTCGTCGGAACCGGAGACCCAGAACCTGGTGCGCCTGGTCGCCGGTACCCGCAACGCCAGCGGCGTCTACACCGGCGGCCTGTTCCCGGACCGCCGCGGCGACGCGATCGGCAGCGCCGCGCCCGACGACTACCAGGGCCTGTTCTTCGACATCCACAGCTATTCGCAACTGGTGCTGTGGTCCTGGGGCGACACCACCACGCCGGCGCCGAACAGCGCGCCGCTGCAGACCCTGGGCCGGCGCCTGGCCTACTTCAACAACTACCGTCCGCAGCAGTCCAACGAGCTCTACGCCACCGACGGCACCACCGACGACACCATGTACGGCCTGCTCGGCGTGCCCAGCTACACGATCGAGCTCGGTGTGGCGTTCTTCGAAAGCTGCTCGACCTTCCAGAGCTCGACCTTGCCCAACAACCTGCGCGCGTTGCGCTACGCCGCGCGCAACCTGTACGCGCCGTACCAGTATCCGTCCGGGCCGGATACCCAGACCGTCGGCGCCTCGGCCGCGAGCGTGCCGGCCGGAACCCCGGTGACGATCACCGCGACCGTCAGCGACGCGGCCTACAACCAGAGCAACGGCAGCGAGCCGGTGCAGAACATCGCCTCCGCGCGCGCCTACCTCGACGCGCCGCCCTGGGCCGCCGGCGCGGTGCCGATAGCGATGAACGCCAGCGACGGCAGCTACAACGCCAGCACCGAATCGGTGACGATCGCGGTGCCGACCACCGGCCTCAGCCCCGGCGCGCACATCGTCTATGTCCAGGCGACCGACGCCGCCGGCAAGCCCGGCACGCCCAATGCGGTGCGTTTCACCGTCACCGGCAGCGGCGGCAACGCGCCGCCGGTGGCGAACTTCAGCGCTGCGGTCAGCGGCCTGAGCGTGGCCTTCACCGACAGCTCCAGCGATGGCGACGGCAGCATCGTCTCGCGCAGCTGGAACTTCGGCGACGGCAGCAGCTCGACCGCGACCAACCCGAGCAAGACCTACGCCGCCGCCGGCACCTACTCCGTCACGCTGACGGTGACCGACGACGACGGCGCCACCAACACCAAGACCGCAGCGGTCATCGTCGGCACGTCCGGCGCGCAGACCTACAGCAACGGCACCGATTACGCGATCAACGACAACGCCACCGTCGACAGCCCGATCGCGGTGACCGGCCGCACCGGCAACGCGCCGAGCAACGCGTCGGTGACGGTGAACATCCTGCACAGCTACAAGGGCGATCTGAAGGTCGACCTGGTCGCGCCCGACGGCACGCTCTACAACATTCACAACCGCAGCGGCGGCAGCGCCGACAACGTGGTCGGCACGTTCATCAAGGACCTGAGCAGCGAGCCGCTCAACGGCACCTGGAAGCTGCGCGTCAACGACAACGCCAGCGCCGACACCGGCACCCTCGACAGCTGGAGCATCACCTTCTGACCGTGCACCCGCGCCGTTCCGGCCGCGGCCGGAGCGGCGTCGCCGCATCGTCGCCCGCGCGGCCGGGGCGACCCCCGGTTCCGGCCGTTCTTCCGTCGCGCCCCTCGCTGCTCGATCCCGGGCGCATCCACCAGGAGTCGCACCCATGCACGCCGCTGCTATCAAACCCGCTTCTATCAAGCCCGCTTCCGCCCCGTTGCCCGCGCTGCTCGCGCTGGCCCTCGCCCTGACCGCCGCACCCGCGCTCGCGCAGACCGCGCACGACCACGAGCATGTCCGTCCCGCCGACGCCAGCGACGATCCGTTCGCGCCCGTCTATGTGGTCACATCGCGCGAAACCTTCGATGCCGGGGTCAAGACCCTGGCGCGCCAATCCAGCGCCGTAGTCGGCGCCACCGGCGCACCGTTGGTGATCTCGGAAGTGAAGACCCATCAACTGACCGACATCACCCGCCACGTGCACGAGAAGGAACGCCGTTGCGGCGGCTACTTCGCCTTCTCCAGCCGCGCCGAAGCCGAAGCCTTCGTGCGCAGCGACCGCAGCGCGCAGGCGATGGCCGGCAAGTTCCTGGCCGCCTACACCATCGACAACCAGGCCACGGTCACGCCCTGGCTGGGTCAGGTCGGCGAGAGCAACATCCGCTCCACCATCAGCCACCTGTCCACCCAGTACCCGAACCGCTACTACGCCTCGACCACCGGCCGCACCTCGGCCGAGTGGATTCGCAGCACCTGGCTGGGCCTGGCCAACGGCCGCAGCGACGTCAGCGCCGAGCTCTACACCGGTTGCACGACCTGTTCGACCCAGCCTTCGGTGATCCTGACCATCCAGGGCACCGATCTGCCGAACGAAGTCGTGGTGCTGGGGGCGCACCTGGATTCGATCTCCAACTCCGGCAGCGGCAACGCCATGAACGCGCCCGGCGCCGACGACGACGCCTCCGGCATCGCCACCCTCACCGAAGTGCTGCGCATCGCCATGGCCAGCGGCTACAAGCCCAAGCGCACGGTCAAGTTCATGGGCTACGCCGCCGAAGAAGTCGGCCTGCGCGGTTCCAAGGCCATCGCGACCTCGTACCAGAGCCAGGGCGTCAACGTGGTCGCGGCGCTGCAGCTGGACATGACCAACTACCGCACCAGCTCCGATCCGCACGTCAAAGTGATCACCGACTACTCCAACGCCGGCATGGTCCAGTTCCTGCAGGACCTGTTCACCTCCTACATGGGCGGCAGCGGCCTCAACCTGGTCACCGAGGCCTGCGGTTACGGTTGCTCCGACCATGCCTCCTGGACCGCGGCCGGCTATCCGTCGGCGATGTATCACGAGGGCCGGCTGTTCCCGAACCTGCACACCTCCGGCGACACCCTGGCCAACATGGGCAACTCGGCGACCAACAGCGTGCCGTTCGCGAAGCTGGGCCTGGCTTTCCTCGGCGAAGCGGCCAAGACCGCGAGCGGGGGCCCGGGCAACAACGCGCCGGTGGCGAACTTCAGCTCCTCGGTTTCGGGCCTGACCGCGACCTTCAGCGACAGCTCCAGCGACAGCGACGGTTCCATCGTCTCGCGCAGCTGGAACTTCGGCGACGGCAGCACCTCGACCGCGACCAACCCGAGCAAGACCTACGCCGCCGCCGGCACCTATACGGTCGCGCTCACCGTCACCGACGACGACGGCGCCAGCAACACCAAGACCGCATCGGTCACGGTGAACGGCAGCGGCGTGCAGACCTACAGCAACGGCACCGACTACGCGATCAACGACAACGCGACCGTCAACAGCCCGATCTCCGTGACCGGCCGCACCGGTAACGCGCCGAGCAACGCGTCGGTGACGGTCAACATCCTGCACAGCTACAAGGGCGATCTGAAAGTCGACCTGGTCGCGCCCGACGGCACGCTCTACAACATCCACAACCGCAGCGGCGGCAGCGCCGACAACGTGATCGGCACCTTCACCTTCAACCTTTCCAGCGAAGCCCTCAACGGGACCTGGAACCTGCGCGTGAACGACAACGCCAATGCGGACACCGGCCGCATCGACAGCTGGAGCATCACCTTCTGAGGCAAGGGCAGGGCGGGCCGCCGCGGCGGCCCGTCCCGCGTGCGCGGTGCGAGGGCCGTTGAGCCACTAGCCTCTAGGCCTGATCGACGAGGCATGCAGCCTAGCCCGAAAGCCCTAAATCTCCGTACTGGACCAGGACTTGCTTGATGGACAGCATGCCGCTGCCTAACGCATCGAGCCGCGAAGCGGTTTCGGTTTGAATGAATTGTTAGGTGCCATCTGTCGGAATATGAAGCGGTTGGCACACATTGCCGACTTTAAGCGACAACAGTCGATCCGTTGCCAGCGCGAACAGCTTGGCGCCAATGTGGTCGGCATCTGGACTGAGGGTGGCAGCGGCAGGGAGATAGATAACCTGTCCGTTCTCCGAGACGCTGCCTGAGCCGACAGGAGCTCCAGCGATCACGAAAATCTGCACGGTACGCGGGTCGTTATCCGGAAGAGTCTCCAGCGTTGCGTCCGGGGTGACCATGGGCTGGATGGACTTTAGCAACGCAACTCGCTCCGCCTGGCAATCAATCGAGGAGGTTGATGGAGAAGGCGGAGTTCCAGCGCCCGTGATGATCAACGCTACGAGTATCAGTGTGGTCATTGCGGCACCTGATGTTTGAGTGGGCCCAACTGCGGTACTGACATGGATCTCATGCCCGTTCCGCGAATTTTTACGGTCGCGGAGATTTCTATTGCTGGATTCTGGAATATGCCCGGCAGGGCAGAGCTGTCCCTCGATCCGAAAACGGGGTGTGACTCGGGTTTTGGCAAGCCGACCAAGGCTTGTCAATCAAACTGTTCCTGCCCATCGCAAAGGTTTGCAGCAAGAATAAAGCGCCGCTTATGCGCGATCTGCGCGCGCATCTCGCTGCGAAAAAACGGCCGTATCGGATTCGTTCCGCGCCGACGCTGGGGCAATGTGAGCGTGCGGCTCAGATCGCCTCGAAGCGATTGGCGGCGACGTTCTTGCGCACCTTGTTCGGGTCCCAGATCAGGCCGTTCATGGCGATGTACACACCCGGCGGCAGCGACTGCACCGCGCCGACCGCGCAGCCGACGTTGAACTCGGCGTCCGAGCCGCGGAAGCGCGCCGGGCTCAGCGCGCCGGTCAGGACGATGGTCTTGTCGGTCAGCGCGGCCAGCACCTTGGCGGTCTCGACCATGGTGTCGGTGCCGTGGGTGATCAGCACGTGCTTGGCCGGCTGCGCGGCGATCGCGGCGCGGATCAGCTCGCGGTCGTCGTTGGTGATGTGCAGCGAGTCCTTGCGGATGATCGGGATCACGTTGAACTGGAAGGTCACGCCCAGCTCGCGCAGGATGCCGCCGATCTGCGGCTCGCCGATCTGGTAGTCGGACTTGTCGTCGAAGTAGATCTTGTCGATCGTGCCGCCGGTGGTGACGATGCAGAGCTGGTCCATCGAAGCTGGGTCGCGAGGCTGGGGTCCGCGCAATTATAGGCCCGCGCACCGTCACCCTGTGGGAGCGGCGTGAGCCGCGATCGAAGGTCCGCGCCGTGGCGCAGCCGCGCGGGTGCCCGATCGCGGCTTACGCCGCTCCCACAGACAGCGCGGCGGTTGCCGGCGCAGGAGTAGTGCGTTCAGGCCGCGGGCTTGCCGCCGAACCGCGACTTCAAACCCGGCAGGCTCGCGGCGAACACCACGATTACGGCCAGGATCAGTTCGGCCCAGGCGTACAGGCGTTCGGGCGGGCGCGAATAGGCCACCATCACCCCATGGCTGAACCAGGCCAGCGCCAGCACCGCCGACCAGAAGCCGGCGCGCGGGTTGCCGCGCAGCACGCCCAGCGCGAGCCAGGCCGGCGGCAGCGCGAACACCGCCAGCGCGCCCCAGGCCGGCGGCGTACGGCCGCCGAACCACAGCGCGAACAGCGCGACCAGGCCGATCAGCGCCAGCGCCAGGACCTTGCGCGGCAAGCTCATCGGCTCACCTTGAGGGTCAGTTCGGCCACGCGCCGGCCGAGCACGCGCGCCAGCCGCGCCTCGTCCTCACTGGGCTGCGGGTCGTCCTGGCTGCCGGCGACGTGGCTGGCGCCGTAGGGCGTGCCGCCGCCGCGGGTGCTGCTGAGCGTGGGTTCGGTGTAGGGAATGCCGAGGATCACGCAGCCGTGGTGCAGCAGCGGCACCATCATCGTCAGCAGGGTCGATTCCTGGCCGCCATGCTGGGTCGCGGTCGAGGTGAATACCGCGGCCGGCTTGCCGACCAGGGTGCCGCTAGCCCACTCCGCGCCGAGGCCGTCCAGCCAGTGCTTCATCGGCGCGGCCATGTTGCCGAAGCGGGTCGGGCTGCCCAGGACCAGCCCGGCGCATTCGACCAGGTCGCGCGATTCCACATAGGGTGCGCCATCTTCGGGCACCGGCGGTGCCGCGGTCTGGGTCACGGCGGCGACCGGAGGCACCGTGCGCAGCCGCGCCTGCACGCCCTCGACCTCGCCGATGCCGCGCGCGATCTGGCGCGCCAGCCGCGCCACCGATCCGCCGCGGCTGTAGTAGAGCACCAGAACTTCGGTCATCGCATTCTCCTGTTGCGGGTAAGCATAGTGGCTGCGCGGCCGCGCTTGCGAGTCGGCCGGCTTTCGCCCCGCCCGAACGCGATCCCTGCATGCCCTGCGCACGCGCCATCGGTTACCCTTCGGGGCGATGGAACCGCTGAACACGATCAATCGCTGGGGCGACCGCATGCGCGACCGCGCACGCGTCGGCACCTTCTTCCGTTTCCTGGCCCGGCGCTTCCTCGACGACAACCTGTTCCAGGCCGCCGGCGCGCTGTCCTACACCACCGTGTTCGCCCTGGTGCCGCTGTCGATGGTGGTGTTCGGGGTGCTGTCGGCGTTCCCGGTGTTCGGCGAATGGAGCGACCGCCTCAGCGACTACGTGTTCTCCAACTTCGTGCCCTCGGCGGCGCGCTCGGTCGAGGCCAGTCTCAAGCAGTTCTCGGCCAACATCGGCCAGCTCACCGCGGCCGGCGTGATCGCCTTGGTGGTGTCGCTGCTGATCACGCTCAACGGGGTGGAGACGACTTTCAACCGGATCTGGCGGGTCAAGGCGGCGCGGCCCCAGGTCGGGCGCTTCCTGGTCTATTGGACCGTGCTGACCCTGGGGGCGCTGATGGCCGCGGCCAGCCTGGCGGTGTCGGCCAAGTTCTTCTCGATGGAGGTGTTCGCGACCCAGCCCGGACGGTGGCTGGAGCGCGTGTTGCTGCAACTGGCGCCGGTGGCGATCGAATGGCTGGCATTCGCCGCCATCTACCGCGTGGTCCCGCACCGCACGATCCATTGGCGCCATGCCTTCGCCGGCGCGCTGCTGGCGGCGACGCTGTTCGAGCTGGTGAAGTGGGGCATCGGCCTGTACCTGGGGAGCTTCGGCTCCTATTCCAAGATCTACGGCGCGTTCGCGGCGGTGCCGATCTTCCTGCTGTGGATCTACCTGAGCTGGATCGCGGTGCTGCTGGGCGCGTCGCTGGCGTCGTCGATCTCGGCCTTCCGTTACCAGCCCATCGCCATGCGCCTGCCGCTGGGCTTCGAGATGTACGGGCTGCTGCGCTTGCTGGCGCGCTTCAACGAGGCCCGCACCGAAGGCCGCGGTTTGCACAGCGACGAAATCCAGCAGCTCGAGCCCATGCTCACCGACACCCTGGTCCAGCAGATGCTGTCGCAGCTATGCCAGATCAACGTGGTCGCGCGCGCCGAGACCGGCGAATGGCTGCTGTCGCGCGATCTCGACGACCTGTCGCTGGGCGAACTCTACGAAGCCTGCAGCCTGCGCATCCCGATCGCCGAAGCCATGCTGCCCTGCCGCGACGATTCGCTGGGCCGCTCGGCGGTCGCCGCCATGGACGAACTGCGCATTCCCTTGCGCGACCTGCTCAAACGCCGCGTTTCCACCATCCACGCCGACCAGGAATGAAACCGATGACGTTACGCCGCCTTGCCCCGATCCTTGCGCTGTCGTTGCTGACCGTCGCGCTCGCGGGCTGCAACAAACCGGCGCCGACGCCCGAGCCCAAGGTCGAGGCGCCCGCGCCCAAGCCGGCCGTCGAAGCGCCGGCGCCGACGCCGGCCGAGCCGGCCGCTGCCGAAGCCGCGGCCGCCAAGCCCGGCGGCGTGCCGGAGCTGAAACTGCCGACCTTGGACAACGGCGAGTTCGACCTGGCCGCGCATCGCGGCAAATGGGTGGTGGTGAACTTCTGGGCGACCTGGTGCGCGCCCTGCCTGAAGGAAATGCCGGAACTGTCGGCGATGGATGCGATGCGCGAGCACATCGAAGTGATCGGCCTGGCCTACGAGGAAATCGACGCGGCCGACATGCGCGCGTTCCTGAAGAAGCGTCCGGTGGTCTACCCGATCGCGATCGTCGACACCTACGACCCGCCCAAGGCCTTCGACACCCCGCGCGGCCTGCCGACCACCTATCTGGTAGGCCCCGACGGCAAGATCGTCGACAAATTCATGGGCCCGGTGACAGCGGCCATGATCGAAGGCGCGATCGCCAAGGCCGGCGGCCCGGCCGCGCCCGCAGAGGCGAAGCCGAGCCGGTCGTGAGCGCGGCGCGCTACTACGTCGACGGCAAGGTCCAGGGCGTGTGGTTCCGCGCCAGCACGCGCGAACAGGCGCTGGCGCTGGGCCTGCGCGGCTACGCGCGCAATCTCGCCGACGGCCGGGTCGAGGTGCTGGCGGCCGGCGACGATGCGGCGTTGGCGACGCTCGAGGCCTGGCTGCGGCGCGGGCCGGCCAATGCCCGCGTCGACCGTCTCGAACGCGAGCAGGCGCACGAGGACGAAGCCGGCGACGGTTTCGTCTGCGGTTGAGGCGTAGCGATCCCGGCCGATCGCAAGATCGTTTCCCGCCCGCTTTCTGTGGGAGCGGCGTAAGCCGCGATCGCGTGGTCGCGGATCGCAACGCTGACAGCCGATCGCGGCTCACGCCGCTCCCACAACGGCCCGAATTCACGCCGGGCCGGGCCGCACCATCAATCGCCCGTTGCGCCACTCGCGCTGTTCGCTCGCATAGCCGCGCCGCTGCAGGTAGTCGAAGATCGAACGCACCGTGACGACCGGGTAGTCGCCAGACAAGCGCGTGCCGACCGGATGATCGGTGAAGGCTGCGTTGGCCGAGAACAGGCCGCCGAGCACGCGCTTGGAATAGGGGATATGCACCCGGTCCGGCCGGAAGCCGTCGCGCTGGGCCCAGGCGTAGGCGCTGCGGCGGTCGCCCATGGTCGCGGCGTCGTTCGCGCTCGCGGCCAGCAGTTCCAGCACCCAGGCGGTGGAGTTTTGATAATCGTCGCTGCCCGGGCGCGCGATCAGGCTGTAGTGCGGCTGGTGCAGGCTGCGCTGCGGCAGCGCGCGCAATCGCGTCGCCAGGCGTTCGGCCTGCGCCGGCTGCAGCCAGACGATGCGTGCGTCCTGGTTGACCAGGTCGTCGCTGAAGAAATTGACCAGGCCCTGGGCGTAGAGGTTCGAACGATCGCTGCCGCATTCGTTGAGTAGATGGACCGCGGTCCAGCGGCCGTTGGGGTGATCGCGCACCGCGAAGCCGACATGGCTGTAGACCAGACCCTGCGCCGACAAGTCGGTGCCGACCCGCGCGACCAAGGCCACCGGCGCATCGCGTTCGTCCAGCGCAGCGGCCACGCGCAACGCGGTGGCGGCGGCCGCGGCGACCTTCTCGGCCGACACGGTCTGTGCGTCGCAGCGGGTGCCGGCTTCGACGCGCGGCGCGCCGAAGGCGATCAGCACGATCGCGGTCGGCAGGATCGCGGTCAGGACGAGGTGGCGCCAGATCGGCCGTGCTTCAGCTCGCATGGGATTACGCTCCTCGCTCAGCCGATACGTTGGCTGTGCAGCAACTCTCGCGCCCGCTCGTTGGGAACGAAGCACAGCGTGTGGCCGCCGGAGCTGAGCAGCCAGCCGGCCGCAACCGCGCTGACCGCGACCGCCTGACCGATGTGCAGGCCCAGTTCCTTGGCCGCTTGCGCCGACAGGTAGACCACGAAGGACGCGCCGACGCCGACCGCCGACACCGTGACCGCCAGGCCCTGGGCGCTGGCGGCGACGCCGGTGACCGAGAACTTGGCGCCTTCCGACAACGCTAGCGCGACCGCGGCCGGGACTTCGACCGAAGCGGCGAGGCTAGCCTCGGACTGACGGCTGGCGGCGTCGGACTGGATGGCCGCAAAAGCTGGCGTCCCAGCCAGCAGGCCAGCGGCGGCCGAAACGACCAGGACGAGGGGGAAACTCCAGCGTGGGACGTTCCTAGGCATCGCGCTTGCTCATCAGGGTCTGGGGACACGCTGGCCAGCGCCGCGAGCGTTTGCAACGCGCATCGGCGGGGTGGCTCCCGTCGCGCTGCCGGGTAGCGTATTTTTATACCCATGGCCCTGTCCCTAGAACTCGTCGACGCCCTCAAACGTTTCCTGCGCGCGCAGGACCTCACTTACCGCGACCTGGCGACCCGGCTGAAGCTCAGCGAGGCCGCGGTCAAACGCATGTTCTCCAAGCGCGCCATGAGCCTGGAGCGGCTGGAGCAGATCTGCGACGTGCTGGATGTCGGCCTGGCCGAACTCAGCGCCGAAGCCGCGCGCGGGCGCAAGGCCATGGCCGAGCTCAGCGAGGCCCAGGAGCAGGCCCTGGTCGATGAGCCGGCGCTGCTGCTGGCCGCGTTCCTGACCCTCAATCGCTGGAAGCAGGAGGACGTGCAGGAGCACTTCCTGTTCGACGACGCGCAGTGGACCCGGCTGCTGGTGCGGCTGGACCGGCTCGGCATCATCGAACTGATGCCCGGCAACCGCGGCCGCCCGCTGACCGCGCGCAACTTCCGCTGGCGCGCCGACGGGCCGATGGAACGGTATTTCCGTCTGAACCTGCTCGGCGATTTCTTCGCCGACCCCTTCGACGGCGAACAGGACGTGCTGTTGCTGCTCAGCGGCAGCCTGAGCATCGCCGGCATCCGCCAGCTCAAGCAGCGCCTGGGCGAGGTCGCGCGCGAATTCGACTCGCTGCTGGCGCGCGATGCCGCGCTGAGCGCGCGGGATCGGGTCGGCGTGAGCCTGGTGTTGGCGCAGAAGCCGTGGCTGCTGCAGCTGTTCCAGCCGTATCGGCGGTCGCAGGCGGGCTAGCTGGAGAGGTTGGGAGGCGGGAGGGTTCGTCGGTAAAGCGGTCGCGGCTCACGCCGCTCCTACCCAAGGCAGGGCGGTTGTGGGGTAGGAGCGACGTGAGTCGCGATGGGGGAGTGCGAACGGGCGCGGAGCTTCGGTTGCGCGTCGCGCATTCGATGGGGTCACGCGGTTTTGCGATGTTTCGCGGTCGCGGCTCACGCCGCTCCTACCCCAGGCGGGGCGGTTGTGGGGTAGGAGCGACGTGAGTCGCGACGATGGAATGCGAACGGCCGCGCCGCTTCGGTGTGCGTCGCGCAGTCGGTGGGGTTGCGCGGTTTTGCGATGTTCCGCGATCGCGACTCACGTCGCTCCCACATGAGGCGTCGGCGCTGTCTGTGGGAGCGACGTGAGTCGCGATGAGGGAATGCGAACGGCCGCGCCGCTTCGGTTGCGTCGTGCAGTCGGTGGGCCACGCGGTTTTGCGATGTTTCGCGGTCGCGGCTCACGCCGCTCCTACCCAAGGCGGGGCGATTGTGGGGTAGGAGCGACGTGAGTCGCGACCGTCCAGCGCGAACGGCCGCGCGGTTTCACTTCTTCTTGCTGGCCGCCGGCTTGTTCGGGATCGGCTTGAGCGCGCCGTAGCGCTCTTTTTTAGGCTTACCCGGCAGCGGCGGGAATTCCAGCGTGCTTTCCGGCAGCTTGTGCTCCGGCGCGCGCGACAGCAGGTCGCGGATCAGGCTCAGGCGGCCCTGGCGCTGGTCGTTGAAATCGACCAGGGTCCACGGCGCGTGCTTGCTGTGCGTGGCCGCGAGCATGGCTTCGCGGGCGCGGGTGTAGTCGTCGTAGAGCTTGCGCGCCTCGACGTCGATCGACGACAGCTTCCAGCGCTTGAGCGGGTCGGCCAGGCGTTCGGCGAAACGTTCCTCTTGCTCGGCCTGGTCGCAGCACAGCCAATACTTGAACAGGACGATGCCGTCGTCGGTGAGCAGCTTCTCGAACGCAGGCGCCTGCTTGAGGAAGGCGGCGACTTGGTCCGGCTTGGCGAAACCCATCACCTGCTCGACGCCGGCGCGGTTGTACCAGCTGCGGTCGAACAGCACGATCTCGCCGGCCGCGGGCAGGTGCGGCACGTAGCGCTGGAAATACCACTGGGTGCTTTCGCGGTCGTTGGGCTTGGGCAGGGCGACGACGTGGCACTGGCGCGGGTTGAGGTGCTCGGTGATGGTGTTGATCGCGCCGCCCTTGCCGGCGGTGTCGCGGCCCTCGAACAGGATGACGATGCGGCGGCCGCTGTGCTGGACCCAGCGCGCGACATCGGCCAGTTCCAGCTGCAGCGCTTCGAGCTGGGCTTCGTAGTCCTTGCGCTTGAGCTTGCTCATCGCCGGGCCTTCTTCTTGGCCGGCGCGCGCGCCGGGCGGCTGCGTTTGGTGCCGGCCATCGCGGTGGCGACTTCGAGCAAGGCGCCTTGTTGGGTGGTGTTGAGCGCGCGGTAGGCGGCGAGCAGGTCGTGCTCGCCCTGGGTGCGGGCCGGGTCGAAGGTGCTGGCCAGCTCCGACAGCAGCGCGCCCGCGGGCACGCCGAAGGTGCGGGCGAGCGCGTCGAGCTGGTCCTTGCCGGGCAGCTTTTCGCCCTGCAGCCAGGCGCTGACCGTGGCCACGCCGGCGCGCGGGATCGCGGTGGCGATGTCGGCGGCGTTCATGCCGCGGGCCTTGGCGAGCAGTCGCAAGGTGGTACCTAGCGGCATGGCGATCACTCCTTGTGAGCGGGTTCGAGCAAACGGGGACGCAGGGTGGCGAGATTGCAGGGCCGGGTGCGCGCGTCGAGCTGGGCGCGGATGATCTTTTCCCAGGCGGTGCGGCAGGCCGAGGTCGAGCCCGGCAGGCAGAACACGAAGGTGGCGTTGGCCAGGCCGGCGAAGGCGCGCGACTGCAGGGTCGAGGTGCCGATCTCGTCGAAGCTGAGCGAGCGGAACAGCTCGCCGAAACCGGGCATTTGCTTGTCCAGCAAGGGCAGCAGCGCTTCGGGCGTGGAGTCGCGGCCGGTGAAGCCGGTGCCGCCGGTGACCAGCACGCCGTCGATCTCGGGGTCGGCGATCCACTGCGATACCGCCGCGCGCAGGCGGTAGCGGTCGTCGGGCAGCAGCCGGCGCTCGCCGAGGCGGTGGCCGGCCTCGCTCAGCGACTGCACCAGGTAGTCGCCGGAACTGTCTTCGGCCAGGGTGCGCGAGTCCGATACGGTCAGCACGCACAGTCGCAAGGGAATGAAATCGCGTTCTGCGGTCATGCGGCGAAGCCTAGCGCAATCGTGGTGGAGAGGGGGCGGCGCGAGTGCGCGGGCGGTCGGCGGGCGTGGTCGCGGTTTGCGCCGCTCCTGCCCCAAAGCCTTGCTTCGGCGGATGCGAAAGAGCCGTTCAACGCGCTGCGAGCTCGAACGGCGCCGGCGGCAGCTGGCGTCGATGCCGCTGCGCCATGGTCGCGACGGCGGCGGCGAAATCGAGCGCGAAGCCGGCCATGTCGAACAGGCCGCTGTCGCTACGCCGTTGCGCCAGTTCGGCGCGCAGGGCGGTCAGCGCGGCGCGGTCGCTGCCCAGCGCGATCGCGCGGGCGATGAAGGCCGCATCGTCGTCGACATTCATGCTGGTCAGGCCGAGGTGATGGTTCAGGCTGCCGGCGACGCGCGCGGCGAAGGTCGCGCCGGGGTGGGTCAGCACCGGGCAGCCGGCCCAGAGCGCGTCGGAGGCGGTGGTGTGGGCGTTGTAGGGCTCGGTGTCCAGGAACAGATCGGCCTGTTGCAGCCGCGCCAGATAGTCGGCGTGCGGCTGCTTGGGCATGAACACCAGCCGTTGCGGCGCCACGCCCTGCGCCTGCGCGAACGCGCGCAGGCGCGCGTCGGCCTCGCCCGGCCCGGACAACAACCACAGCACGCTGTCCGGCACCTCGCGCAGCACCGCCAGGGCCCGCCCCATGCTGCGCGGGTTGAGCTTGTAGCTGTTGTTGAAGCAAGCGAACACAGTGCCGGTGTCGGGCAGGCCGCAGGCGGCGCGCGACGGCGGCGGCGGAATCGCGCGCGCGGTGTCGGAGGGCTGGAAGCAACGCGGCAGCCAGGCCACGGCCTCGCTGTAATGCGGCGCCATCCCGTCGGGCAGGGCATAGCGGTCGGCGAGCACGTAGTCGATCCAGGGCGCGCCCGAAGTGCCGGGATAGGCCAGCCAATTGACCTGCACCGGCGCCGGCCGCAGCGCGAGGGCTTCCGGCACGCCGCCGCCGCCCCAGCCGCGCAGGTCGAACAGCACCTCGATGCCGGCGCCGCGGATCGCCGCGGCGACCTGCGCGTGCGGGCGCTGCGAAACGTCGTGCAGCGCATGCGCGGCCGCGCGCAGGCGTTGCCGCACCGGGCCGCCGTCGTCGCCGTTGAGCGCGAACAGGTGCAGCTCCAGGCCGGGCTGCGACTTCAGCGCCTCGAACAATGCAACCGTGAGCAGGCCGGTCGGATGCGCGCCGAAACCGTTGGACAGGAAACCTGCACGGACCGGCGCGCCGTCGTCGGCGCGCGCGGCCGCCGCGGGCAAGGGGCGCACCGCACGCGCGATCTCGGCCGCGCGCAAACGCGCGCAGCGCAGTTGCTCGGCGGCGTCGGCGTCTTCGCTGAGGAAGGCGAACGGTTCCACCGCGGCGCGCCCGGCCGCGACCGCGTCGCGGACCTGGCGCGACAGCGAGTCGAGATCGCGCCAGTCGCAGAGCTTGCGGCGCCAGGCCAGCAGATACGCGGCCAGCTGCGGTTCGTCGGGCGCGAGCGCGTGCGCACGGGCGTAGGCCTGCGAGGCGGCTTCGGCCTCGCCGGCGTCTTCCAGGGCGTGCCCCAGCCAGACCGCGATGCCGGGGTGGTCGGGCGCATTGCGCGCGGCCTCGCGCAGGCTCGCGACGGCGTCCTCGCGCCGGCCCAGCATCCATTGCGCGCGGCCCAGTCGCGCCAGCGCTTCGGGATGGCCGGGGCGCAGGGTCAGCGCGCGTTGCGCCGCGCTGGCGCCGGCCGCGGCGTCGCCGGCGTCGAGCTCGTGTTCGGCCAGCACGATCCAGGCGATCGCATCGCCCGGATTGCGTTGCAGGGCCAGGCGCAGTTCGGCGCGCGGGTCGTTCAAAGCCGGCTCAGGCCGCGGTCAACGGCAGGTGGTAGCGCAGGGTGCCGTCGTAGCGCTGCCAGCCGCCGGCGTCGTACAGCGCCTGCGCGGTCGCGTTGTCGGGATTGGTTTCCAGTTCCAGGCGCACCGCACCGTCGGCGCGGGCGAAGCCGGCCGCGGCGTCCAGCAGCGCCTGGGCGACGCCGCGGCGGCGCGCGTCGGCGTTCACGAACAGATCGTTGAGCACCCACACCCGCGCCGCGCGCACCGAGGAAAACGTCGGATAGAGCTGGGTGAAGCCGACCGGCGCGGCGTCGAGTTCGGCCAGGAACACCGCCGACTCGTCGCGCTGCAGACGCTGGGCGATGAAGGCGCGCGAGGCGTCTTCGTCGTAACGCTGCGTATAGAAGTGCCGGTAGCGGTCGAACAGCGGCGCGAGCGCGTCGAGGTCGTCGAGACTGGCGCGGCGGACGGTGGGGCTCATGGGCGATCGATCCGGCGAGGGAGGTCGGATTATGGCGCTCGGGATGCGGGGCGTCATCGCGGGGGTGGCGCGGCCCTCACCCCAACCCCTCTCCCGCGGGCGGGAGAGGGGCTAAGCAGCATCGGGGAGGGGTAGATGGCGTGTTCTCGCCGTCCCTTCTCCCGCTCGCGGGAGAAGGTGCCCGCAGGGCGGATGAGGGCCGCTCTTAATCCGAAGTCAGCCGCGCCAGCTCATCGGCCTGATGCTCCTGCATCAGCCGCGCGACCAGCGCATCCAGATCGCCCGCGATCACGTTCGGCAGGTCGTACAAGGTCAAACCTTCGACGCGGTGGTCGGTGATGCGGCCTTGCGGGAAGTTGTAGGTGCGGATGCGCTGGCTGCGGTCGCCGCTGCCGACCTGCAGCTTGCGGGTCTCGGCCTGGGCGGCCGCGGCCTTGGCGATCTGGGCCTCGGCCAGCATCGCCTTCAGCCGCTTCATCGCCTTGTCGCGGTTGGCGTGCTGGCTGCGCTCGGTCTGGCTTTCGACCACGATCCCGCTGGGGGCGTGGGTGATGCGGATCGCCGAGTCGGTCTTGTTGACGTGCTGGCCGCCGGCGCCGGAGGAGCGGAAGGTGTCCACGCGCAGATCGGCGGGGTTGATCTCGATCGGTTCGCCCTCGGGCTCGACCGGGATGATCGCCACCGTCGCCGCCGAGGTGTGGATGCGGCCCTGTGATTCGGTGTCCGGCACGCGCTGGACCCGATGCGTGCCGGATTCGAACTTGAGCCGCGAATACGCGCCGCGGCCTTCGACCCGGGCGATGACTTCCTTGAAACCGCCGTGCTCGCCGGCGCTGGAGGATTCGATCTCGACCTTCCAGCCCTGACGTTCGGCGTAGCGTGCGTACATGCGGAACAGGTCGCCGGCGAAGATCGCGGCCTCGTCGCCGCCGGTGCCGGCGCGCACTTCCAGATACAGGTCGCCCTCGTCGCGCGGGTCCTTGGGGATCAGGTGCGCGAGCAGTTCGGTGTCCAGGGTCTGCAGGCGTTCGCGCGCGGCGGCGATTTCTTCCTCGGCCAGTTCGCGCAGTTCCGGATCGCCGCGCATGGCCTCGGCCGCGGCCAGGTCGGCCTTGGCGCGGGCCTCGTCGGCCAAGGCGGTCGCGACCGGTTCCAGCTGGGCGAATTCGCGCGAGAACTTGCGGAAGCGCTCGGCGTCGCCGATCACGCCCGGGTCGGCGAGCATGCGTTCGAGTTCCTCGCGACGCTCGGCGAGGGCTTCCAGTTTGCGGCGCAGGGTCGGGGTCATGGGAGCCGGGATTTGGGATTCGGGAGTGGCAAAGCGAACGACGCGTGTGGGCGTCGCTAGGCTTCGCGGCCGGAATCCGACTCCGACGCGGCGTCGCTTGCCTCTCTCGGCGGCTCCGGAAACAGCTTGTCCGCCGCCCGCGCGAGTTCGGCGTTGCCGCTGAGCGCGGCCTCGCGCAGGGCGATGGTCGGTGCGTGCAGCAGGCGGTTGGTCAGGGTGTGGGCGAGGAAGTTCAGCACTTCGGCCGGGTCCTGCCCGGCGTCGAGCTGCTGCTTGGCCTTGGCCAGCACTTCGGCGCGCGCGGCTTCGCCGTGCGCGCGCAGGCGCTTGAGCGGCGCGGTGCGGGTGCTCGCGGCCATGGTTTCGACGAAGCGCGCGACCTGCAGATCGACGATCGCCTCGGCTTCGGTCGCGGCCTCGCGGCGGCTGCGGCGGTTGTCCTCGATCGCCCGTTCGAGGTCGTCGACGGTGTAGAGGAAGGTGTCCTTGAGATCGGCCACGTCCGCGGCGATGTCGCGCGGCACCGCCAGGTCCAGCAGCAGCATCGGCCGATGCTTGCGGGTGGCGAGCGCGGCGGCGACCTGGGGCCGATGCAGGATCGGTTCGCGGCTGGCGGTGGCCGACAGCACGATGTCGGCCTCGCCCAGGTGGCGGTCGAGTTCCGACAGCGGCAGGGCCACGCCGCCGTGGCGGCTGGCCAGGTCCTGGGCGTGGCTGAGGGTGCGGTTGGCGATCAGCAGGCGCTTGGCCTTGGCCTGCACCAGGTGGCGCGCGGCCAGTTCGATGGTCTCGCCCGCGCCGATCAGCAGCACGGTCGAGTCCTCCAGGCGGGCGAAGGATTCCTGCGCCAGCCGCACCGCGGCCGACGCCACCGACACCGGATTGGCGCCGATGCGGGTGTCGGTGCGGGCGCGCTTGGCGGTCGAGAACGCCTGCTGGAACAGGCGGTCGAGCTGACTGCCCAGGCTGCCTGCATTGCGCGCGGTGGCCCAGGCGTCCTTGACCTGACCCAGGATCTGCGGCTCGCCCAACACCAGCGAGTCCAGCCCGGTCGCGACCCGGAACAGGTGGCGCACGGCGTCGGCGTCGCGGTGGCGATACAGATAGGCGTGCAGGTCGCCCATGTCCTGCGGGTGCGTGGCCAGCCAGTCGGCCAGGGCGCGGCCGTCGTCGTCGGCGACCGCATACAGCTCGGTGCGGTTACAGGTCGACAGCAGCGCGACCTCGCTGACCTGCGGCAACGCGCGCAGCGCCGCCAGCGCGGCCGGCACGGTCTCGGACGAGAACGCGACCCGCTCGCGCAGGCTGACCGGCGCGGTCTGGTGGTTGATGCCTAGGACGAACAAGCTCATCGGACAGTGATGCGTCCTGGGGCATGCGCCGACGGCGGTCGACGGGGCGGGGTAGGGGACATCCGTTCAGGTGCTTGCGATAAGCTGCGGGCTGCTGAAGGCCGCCATTCTACCGGCCCGTTTGGTTTCGACGAATTCGATGGATTCGATGGGTTCGATTCATGTTGTCTCAAGCCGCCGCGCCACCCCGCGCGCCCTGACCGTCCTGGCCGGCGCCGTCCTGGCCGTCCTGCTGGCGCCCGCCGCCGCCGCGCCCTCGGCCAAACCGGCGCAGGCGCTGCCCGCCGACGCCTCGGCCGCGACCAGCGCCGCGCTGGAGCCTTTGCTGACCGGCGAATTCGCGCTCCAGGCCGGCAAGCTCAAGGAGGCCGCGACCGCCTACGCCGCCGCCGCCCGCGCCGCCAAGGACAAAGACCTGGCGGCGCGCGCCACCGATATCGCGATCGTGGCCAAGGAGGACAAGCTGGCCGCCGAGTCGCTGGCGCTGTGGCGCGAGCTCGGCGGCGACGGCGCGCCGCTGCTGGCCTCGCAGGCGATCCTGGCCCTGCGCGGCGGCGACGAACGCGCCGCCCTGCGCGACCTCGACCGCCTGATGCTGGCCGACGAAACCGGCTGGCGGCGGGTGCTGGGCGTGCTCTCGACCGGCTCCAAAGACCCGCAGCAGGCCGCGCGCCTGCTGGAAAAGCTGATCGACGGCAGCCAGATGCCCAAGGATCTGATGGCCTGGGTCGCCTTCGGCCTGTACGCCCAGCGCCTGGACCAGCCCAAGCTGACCGAGCGCATCGTCGGTGAGGTGGTCGAGCGTTTCCCCGGCAATCCGCGCGTGAGCCTGCTGCGCGCCAGCCAGCTGCGCGAGGAAGGCAAGAAGGACGAAACCCGCAAGGTGCTGGAGTCGATCACCGACCAGGCCGACGCCGACCCGCAGCTGCGCGGCCTGATCGCCCAGGAATACGACGCCCTCGGCGACCTGCCGACGGCCGCGGCGGTGATGGGACGCGGCGAGCAGGACGACCAGACCTACGCCCTGCGCGCCTCGCTGCTGGCGCGCGCCGAAGACAAGAAGACCCTGACCGCGCTCTACGACGAGCTGCGCCGCAACGCCGCCAAGCCCGAGCCGGGCCGGCGCCTGCTGCTGGGCCAGATCGCCGAATTCCTGGAGCACAACGACGAGGCCCTGGACTGGTACCGCGGCGTGCCCGGCGGCCCGCAGCGCTGGGTCGCCAAGCTGCGCGCGGCCAACGTGCTGCACGAGCTCAAGCGCGCCGACGAGGCCTACGCCGCGCTGAGCGCGATGCAGGCCGACGCCTCGGCCGACGACGACACCCGCCGCGACGCCTACCTGCTGGAAGCCGCGCTGCGCGCCGAGGACAAGAACGACGCCGGCGAGCTCGACGCCTTCGCGCGCGGCCTGGCCGCGTTCCCGGACGAGCCGGAAATCCTCTACGCCCGCGCCCTGAGCTATGAGCGCAGCGACGACATCCCGCGCGCCGAGGCCGATTTCCGCCGCATCCTGGTCGCCGAGCCCGACAGCGTGGCCGCGCTCAACGCGCTCGGCTACACCCTGGCCGACCGCACCACCCGCTATCAGGAGGCGCTGGAGCTGATCCAGCGCGCCCGCACCGCCGAGCCCGACAACGCCGCGATCATCGACAGCTACGGCTGGGTGCTCTACCGCCTGGGCCGCCATCAGGAAGCCTTGGCGGAGCTGCGCCGCGCCCTGACCCTGCAGAAGGACCCGGAGATCGCCTCGCACCTGGCCGAGGTGCTGTGGGCGGTCGGCAAGAAGGACGAGGCGCGCAAGTATTTCGATCAGGCGCGCAAGCTCGACCCCGACAACCGCGCCCTCAAGCGCGCCCTGGAAAAGACCGGCGCATGAGCGCGCGGGCGCTGACCGCCGCGGCCCTGGCCGCGCTGCTGAGCGCCTGCGCCGGGCAGGCCGTGCGCGGCCCGGCCCCGCCGGCGCTGTCGCCGGCCGCCGTCGAGGCCGCCCAGGTCGCCCGCGAATCCGCGCTGCGCGAGCAGTCCGAATGGTCTTTGAGCGGCCGCATCGCGCTCAGCAACGGCCGCAACGGCGGCTCCGGCCGGATCGAGTGGCGCCAGAACGGCGCCCGTTACGAAGTCGCGCTCAGCGCCCCGGTCACCCGCCAGAGCTGGCGCCTCAGCGGCGATGCCGCCGGCGCGCGCCTGGAAGGTCTGGAAGGCGGCACCCGCAGCGGCCCGGACGCCGCCGCGCTGCTGCGCGAGGCCACCGGCTGGGAGATCCCGATCGCTGCCCTGAGCGACTGGGTGCGCGGCCTGCGCGCCCAAGGGCAAGCGCCGGCGGACGTGCGCTACGGCGCCGACGGCCGTCCGGCCCGGATCGAGCAGGGCGGCTGGAGCATCGACTACCGCTGGCCAGCGGCCGAGGGTTCCGGCCGTCCCTCGCTGCCGTCGCGGCTGGATGCGGTGCGCGGGGACGCCAAGGTGAAGTTGATCGTGGATGAGTGGCAGGGGTCGGCCAGCGTCGCCGGTGCGCCGCTGCAAGGCGCGCAAACCGTTCAGCTGCGCAATGAGCTGGCGGCGCTGAACCTCGCCGATCCCGCCGCCGATCTTGCAGTGAATCTGGCGGCGGGCGATCTGAGCGCGATCGGCATCTGCGGCTATGCCTGCAACGCCCCCGGCCTGAGCGCGGACAGCGAGCGCCGGGTTCGCGTGCGCAATCTTTCCGGTACCGGCGACATGATCGAGAACGCCGAGCATGAGCGGCTTATGCGGCAGGCCGCAGCCTATGCGCGAACCTACAACGCAGCCCTCGATGCCTGGCTGCGGGCGAATCCTCCGTCCGCGGACTGACCGCGCCGTCCTCCGATTCGTCGCCCGCCATGCCCGCCCCCGACAGCGACCACCCCTGGTCCCTCTGGCCCGCCCCGGCCAAGCTGAACCTGTTCCTGCGCATCACCGGCCGCCGCGCCGACGGCTACCACCTGCTGCAGACCGTATTCCGTCTCCTTGACTGGGGAGACTCGATCCGGCTGCGGGTGCGCGACGACGGTCGCATCGTCCGCCATGGCGCCTCGGTGGCGGGCGTCGCGGAAGATCAGGATCTGACCGTCCGCGCAGCCAAGTTGCTAAAAGAAGCAGCCAACGTCGGCAAAGGCGTAGACATCGTCATCGAAAAGCGCATTCCGGCCGGCGGCGGCTTCGGCGGCGGCTCGTCCGATGCCGCGACCGTGCTGGTCGCCCTGGATGCGCTCTGGGGCACCGGCCTGGGCGTGGAGCGGCTGGCCGAGCTGGGCCTGAAGCTGGGCGCCGACGTGCCGGTGTTCGTGCGCGGCGACAACGCCTGGGCCGAAGGCGTGGGCGAGGCCCTGTCGCCGATCGATCTGGCGCCGGCCTGGTACGTGCTCGCCGACCCCGGCGTGCACGCGCCCACCGCGGCTTTATTCCAATCTGCTGAATTGACGCGGGATGCCGCGCCCGCGACAATGTCGGACTTCGTTTCGGGTATGCCGCTCGGGAATGCGTTCGAGCCGGTTCTGCGCCTGCGCGAGCCGGCCGTCGAGGCCGCGTTCGCCGCCTTGGCGCGGATCGGTTCACCGCGCCTGACCGGTTCCGGTAGCGGCTGTTTCGTCGAGTTCGCCACGCGCGAATCCGCCGAATCCGCGCTGCTGGAATTGCCGTCCGGCCTTCGGGCCTGGGTGGCGGCCGGCGTCGCGCGGTCTGCGTTGCGCGACGTACTCGAAACACACCTTATGCAGGGGCGTCGCCAAGAGGCCCAAGGCACCAGGTTTTGATCCTGGCATTCGTAGGTTCGAATCCTACCGCCCCTGCCAGCAACACCCCAATGTAAAGGCCCGATCCGGCCCAGACCTCCGGATCGGACATGGACGTCGCCCGCCACGGTCAGAGCGAAGCGGAGAAGACAAAGTGCAGAACGATCGCAGCCTGCTGGTATTCAGCGGCAACGCCAACCGCCCGCTCGCGCTGGCGGTGTGCAAGGAACTCGGCATCCGTCTCGGCAAGGCGCTGGTCGGGCGGTTCTCCGACGGCGAAGTGCAGGTCGAGATCGAAGAAAACGTGCGCCGGCAGGAAGTGTTCGTCATTCAGCCGACGAACGCGCCGACGGCCGAGAACTTCATGGAGCTGCTGGTCCTGATCGACGCGCTCAAGCGCGCATCGGTGACCAGCGTGACCGCGGTGGTGCCGTACTTCGGCTACGCCCGCCAGGATCGCCGCATGCGCTCCTCGCGCGTGCCGATCACGGCCAAGGTCGCGGCCAAGATGTTCGGCGCGGTCGGCGCCGACCGGGTGCTCACGGTCGATCTGCATGCGGATCAGATCCAGGGCTTCTTCGACATCCCGGTCGACAACGTCTACGCCTCGCCGCTGCTGCTCGCCGACATCTGGCGCGCGCACGGCACCGACAACATGGTGGTGGTGTCTCCGGACGTGGGCGGCGTGGTCCGCGCCCGCGCGATCGCCAAGCGCCTCGACGACGCCGACCTGGCGATCATCGACAAGCGCCGGCCGCGCGCCAACGTGTCGACGGTGATGAACATCATCGGCGACGTGTCGGGCAAGACCTGCGTGCTGGTCGACGACATCGTCGACACCGCCGGCACCCTGTGCGCAGCCGCGGCCGCGCTCAAGGCGCAGGGCGCGACCAAGGTGGTCGCGTACTGCACCCACCCGGTGCTGTCGGGCGCGGCGATCGACAACGTGACCCGTTCGCAGCTGGACGAGCTGGTGGTGACCGACACCATCCCGCTCACCGAAGCGGCCCGGGCCTGCGGCCGCATCCGTCAGCTCAGCGTCGCCGAGCTGCTGGCCGAAACCATCCGCCGCATCGCCTTCGGCGAGTCGGTGAGTTCGCTGTACGTGGATTGACGAATTCGCGCTCGCGGCCCCGGCCGCGGACGCAACACCGCTCACCTGGTCGCGGGTGAGCGTCTATACCGCCGCGAGGCGGTCCAACGCCGTAAACGTGAGTAAACAACAATGTCCGAACACATCATCAAGGCCACTGGCCGCAGCGTCGAGGGTAAGGGTGCGAGCCGCCGCCTGCGTCGTGCCGCCAGCATCCCGGCCATCATCTACGGTGGCAAGGCCGCGCCGCAGCCCGTCCAGCTCGATCACGAGAAGGTCTGGCTGGCCAGCCAGAACGAGTGGTTCTACTCCTCGATCCTGACCCTGGACGTCGACGGCAAGTCCGAGAGCGTGCTGCTGCGTGACATGCAGCGCCATCCGTACAAGCAGATCATCATGCACCTGGACTTCCAGCGCGTGGACGAGAACCAGGCGATCCGCGTCGCCGTGCCGCTGCACTTCCTCAACGAGGACAAGTCGCCGGCCGGCAAGGCTGCCGACGTCGTGGTCACCCACGAACTCAACGAAGTCGAAATCAGCTGCTTGCCGAAGGACCTGCCGGAGTTCCTCGAGGTCGACCTGTCGGCCCTGGCCGTGGGCGACATCGTCCACCTGTCGGAGCTGAAGCTGCCCAAGGGCGTCGAGATCCCCGAGCTGAAGCTGGGCAAGGAACACGACGTCGCCGTCGTGATCGCCAAGCACGGCAAGGAAGAGGTCGAAGAGGCCACCGACGCACCGGCCGCCGACGTGCCGGCTGCCAAGGTCGCCAAGAAGGACGAAGACAAGAAGTGATCGCCTGCCGGCGCGCCCTGACCGGCGCGCCGGTTCGCGTTCGCGGACTGTCGTGATCCATGGCGGAACTGCGCCTGATCGTCGGCCTGGGCAACCCCGGCGCCGAACACACCCGGACCCGGCACAACGCCGGGTTCTGGTTTGTGGACGCTTTGAACGAGAAGTTCGGCGGCCGCTTCGGCCTGGAGTCCAAGCTGTTCGGCGAGACCTCGAAGGTCGAGATCGGCGGACGCCCGGTCTGGCTGCTGAAGCCGGCCACGTTCATGAATCTCTCCGGCAAGTCGGTCACCGCGGCCCTGCGCTACTGGAAGATCGAGCCGGAAGAGGCGCTGCTGGCGCACGATGAGCTCGACCTGCCCCCGGGCACGGCGCGGCTCAAGTTCGACGGCGGCCACGGCGGCCAGAACGGCCTGCGCGACACCATCAAGCTGCTCGGGCACGGCAAGTTCCACCGTCTGCGCCTGGGCATCGGCCATCCCGGCCACAAGGACAAGGTCACCCCGTGGGTGCTAGGCCGTCCCGGCAAGGACGACGAGGCCTCGATCCTGCGTTCCATCGACGACGCCATCGACGTGCTGCCGCTGGCGGTGCAGGGCAACTTCATGGACGCGATGACGCGATTGCACACCCCCAGGGCCTGAGTGCCCGGCGGAACGTGGCCGGCGAGCCGCCGCGACGGTTTTCCAGCATCGAGAGTCAATGGCAAAGCGCGGCCGCGGCCGATCTTTCCCTTTCACTTTCTCCACCCGGACGGCGCCATTCATGGGCATCAAATGCGGCATCGTCGGCCTGCCTAATGTCGGCAAGTCGACCCTTTTCAACGCCCTGACCAAGGCCGGCATCGCCGCCGCCAACTTCCCGTTCTGCACCATCGAGCCGAACGTGGGCGTGGTCCCGGTGCCGGATCCGCGCCTGAACGCGCTGGCCGAGATCGTCAAGCCGCAGAAGTGCATCCCGACCGCGGTCGAGTTCGTCGACATCGCCGGCCTGGTCGCCGGCGCCGCCAGCGGCGAGGGCCTGGGCAACAAGTTCCTGGCCCATATCCGCGAGGTCGACGCGATCACCCATGTGGTGCGCTGCTTCGAAAACAGCGACGTGATCCACGTCAACAACAAGGTCGACCCGATCGCCGACATCGAGACCATCGACACCGAGCTGGCCCTGGCCGACCTGGAATCGGTCGAGCGCGCCCTGCAGCGCGCCGAGCGCAGCGCCAAGACCGGCGACAAGGACGCCAAGGCCCGTGCCGAGGTCCTGGGCCGGGTCCGCGCCGGCCTGGACGCCGGCAAGCCGGCGCGCGCGCTGGGCCTGTCCGAGGACGACGTCGCCCAGGTCCGCGACCTGTTCCTGCTGACCCTCAAGCCGGTCATGTACGTGGCCAACGTGCTCGAGGACGGTTTCGAGGGCAATCCGCACCTGGACGCCGTGCGCGCCCGCGCGGTCGGCGAGGGCGCCCAGGTGGTGCCGGTCTCGGCCGCCATCGAGGAGGAGCTCAGCCAGCTCGAGGACGCCGACCGCGACGCCTTCCTGGCCGACCTGGGCCTGGACGAGCCGGGCCTGAACCGGGTCATCCGCGCCGCCTACGCCCTGCTGGGCCTGCAGACCTACTTCACCGCCGGGGTCAAGGAAGTCCGCGCCTGGACCGTCAAGGCCGGCTCGACCGCGCCGCAGGCCGCCGCGGTGATCCACACCGACTTCGAGAAGGGCTTCATCCGCGCCGAGACCATCGGCTACGACGACTACATCAAGTACAAGGGCGAATCCGGCGCCCGCGACGCCGGCCGGTTGCGCCTGGAAGGCAAGGAATATCGGGTCCAGGAAGGCGATGTGCTGCACTTCCGCTTCAATGTTTGATCGCTGAAATGCCCCGAGTTGCGCACTCGGTAAAAAAATCTGCGAAACTTACGTCCGGACGCGTTGACTTCCTCCGTTTCGGGCGCCAGAATTGCGGGCTCTTTTGGAGGGATACCCAAGCGGCCAACGGGGGCAGACTGTAAATCTGCTGGCTTACGCCTTCGGTGGTTCGAATCCACCTCCCTCCACCAAAAGTTCCAACGCTGTAGTGGTTTCCGGCGCGGGAGTAGTTCAATGGTAGAACCTCAGCCTTCCAAGCTGATGGTGCGGGTTCGATCCCCGTCTCCCGCTCCATTGATTTAGCTCCAGGCGACACCACTACAACGGTTAGCAAGGTTTCACGCTCACGTAGCTCAGTCGGTAGAGCACCTCCTTGGTAAGGAGGAGGTCGAAGGTTCGATTCCTTTCGTGAGCACCATCCAAGCAGTACGTCAAACGCAACAAGCCACCTAAAGAAACCAAGCGAGAAGCGAGTCATGGCCAAGGGTAAATTCGAGCGCACCAAGCCGCACGTGAACGTGGGCACCATCGGCCACGTGGACCACGGCAAGACGACGCTGACCGCAGCGCTGACCAAGGTG
>NZ_LMHF01000005.1:0-58565 GCF_001427715.1 Lysobacter sp. Root667 | reverse complement strand
GACGGAAGTCCAGCGAGACGCCGTACTGGCTCCACGACAGGTCCTGGTCGGCGTCGAACTTCGGGTGCTGATAGTTCAGCTCACCGTCGACCGACCAATTCGGGCTGATGAACTTGCCCACGCCCAGGCCCACGAACGGGGCGTTACGGGTACCGCGGTCGTTGTCCTGCAGGTTCATGCCGGCCGAACCGGTGATGTACCAGCGGTCGTCGAAATCCTGCGCGCTGGCCGCCTGGGCCAGACTCAGGCCACCCAGCAGGGCGGCGCAGAGGAGTTTCTTATTCATTTGTTATAGCTCCTTGGTTCAGAAAAATTTGGAAACCGCGTCTGTGAGCTTCCTACCGTTCAGGACGGCCGCCTTCCGACGCCATCCTGCGCAGGTTAGGTTTGCCTATGTGAAAGCCATGTTAACAGGCATCTAACATTCGCAGCCGCATTCGTGGTAAACGCCGGCACCGCCGAGACCGTGAATCAGGGCCGCAACAGGGCCAGGAAACCGGTGATCGGCAGCGCGTCCAGCCGCTGCGGGGCCGCAGCGAGGGCGAGCAGTGTATCGGCCTGGGCCGGCGCCAACCGGGCGCGGACCGCAGCTTCGAATTTGGCCATCAGCAGGGGCCCACCCTCGGCGCGGCGTTTGCGGTGGCCGACCGGGTAGTCGACGGACACGTTCTCGGTGGCGCTGCCGTCGCGGAAGAACACCTGCACCGAATTGCCGATGTAGCGCTTGTCGGGGTCGTAGTAGTCGCGGCTGAATGGGGGATGCTCGGCGACGCGCATTTTCTCGCGCAGGGCGTCGATGCGCGGGTCGGCGGCGACCGCGTCGGTGTAGTCGTCGGCGGTCAGGCGGCCGAAGATCAGCGGCACCGCGACCATGTACTGCAGGCAGTGGTCGCGATCGGCGTAATTGGCCAGCGGGCCGGTCTTGTCGATGATGCGCGCCCCAGCCTCCTGGGTCCGCAGTTCGATGCGCTCGATGTCGTCGAGGCGGTCCTTGACCTGCCCGTGCAGCCGCATCGCGCATTCGACCGCGGTCTGGGCGTGGAACTCGGCCGGGTAGCTGATCTTGAACAGGATGTTCTCCATCACGTAGCTGCCGAACGGCCGCTCGAACTCGAACGGCCGGCCGCCGAAGGCGACGTCGTAGAAGCCCCAGGTCGGCGCCGACAGCGCGCTCGGGTAGCCGGGCTCGCCGCGGACGGCGTCGAGGGCGTGGGTGACGGCGCGACGGCAGGCGTCGCCGGCGGCCCAGCTCTTGCGCGGGCCGGTGTTGGGCGCGTGGCGGTAGGCGCGCAGGCTGCCGTTGTCGACCCAGGCCTGCGAGACGGCGTCGGTGATCGCGTCCTTGCCGCCGCCGAGCATGGCGGTGGCGACCGCCGCCGAGGCCAGGCGGACCAGGATCACGTGGTCCAGGCCGACCCGGTTGAAGGAATTCCTGAGCGCGTAGCCGCCCTGGATTTCATGGGCCTTGATCGCGTAGCCGAGCACCTCGCCCACCGTCATCGCCTGGCCGCCTTCGGCTTCGGCGCGGCGGCCGAGGTAGTCGGCGACGGCGAGGATCGCGCCGAGGTTGTCGGAAGGATGGCCCCATTCGGCCGCGAGCCAGGTGTCGTTGAAGTCCAGCCAGCGGATTTGCACGCCGATGTTGTAGGCGGCCTGGACCGGATCGAGTTCGTAGGCGGTGAACGGCACGCGCGCGCCGCCGCGCAGTTCCGCGCCCGGCACCAGCGGGCCGAGGTGGCGAACGCAGGCCGGGTGGTCCATCGCCAGCGCCGCGCAGGCCAGCGAATCCAGCAGCATGGTGCGGGCGGTGTCGTAGGCGTCCTGCGATTCGATCCGGTAGTCGGCGACGTAATCGGCGATGGCGCGCATCGGCGGGTCGGGCTGGGGACGGACGGCGGAGCGGATATCGGCGTGGCTCATGCAGGCGTGGCCCGGTGCGGACGGCGGACCCGCAGTCTGCGGCCGCGCGTGTGGGTCCGGCGCGAACGCCGGCGTTTGCCCACACGGGCGGAACGCAGCGAGCGACGGCCGGCGCTGGCAAAAGGCCGCGGCCGGGATCACCCTTTCGCTATGGATATCCCGACCCGCCTGCCCACCCTGTTCCTGTCCCACGGCTCGCCGATGCTGGCGGTCGAGGATTCCGCCGCTGGCCGCTTCCTCGATGCGCTGGGCGCGCAACTGCCGTGGCCGAAGGCGATCGTGGTCGCGTCGGCGCATTTCATGACCGACCGGCCGATGCTGGGCGGGCATGCGAGCCCGCACACGGTGCACGACTTCGGCGGTTTTCCGGCGCCGCTGTACCAGATCCGCTACCCGGCGCCGGGCGATCCGGCGCTGGCCGAAGCGATCCGCGCGCGCCTGGACGAGGCCGGCCTGAATCCCAAGGTACGCGAAGCGCACGGGCTGGATCACGGCGTGTGGGTGCCCTTGCGGCGCATGTATCCGCAGGCCGACATCCCGGTGGTGCCGCTGTCGGTGATGCCGCACGGCACGGCCGCGCAGCACTACGCGCTGGGTCGAGCGCTCGCGCCCTTGCGCGAGGAGGGCGTGCTGGTGATCGGCTCGGGCGGTTTCGTGCACAACCTCGGCGATCTCGACTGGCAGCAGCGCGACGCCCCGCTGGCGCCGTGGGCGCGCGAGTTCGGCGACTGGATGCACGAACGCCTGGACTCGCACGATCACGCCGCGCTCATGGACTGGCAGGCGCAGGCGCCGCATGCGCGGCATGCGCATCCCACGGTCGAGCATCTGATGCCGCTGTTCGTGGCCTTGGGCGCGGCCGGCACGCAGCCGTCGGTGCGCACGATCCATCGTTCGCACGAGATGGGTTCGCTGGCCTTGGATGCGTTCGCCTTCGATTGAGGGCACGACGGTCGCGCTCCGGCCTTCTGTAGGAGCGGCGTAAGCCGCGATGGCGTGCTGGCGGAGCCTGCATCGCGCGTGCGGCTCGATCGCGGCTTACGCCGCTCCTACAGAAAGCGGGGACGCGGAATCGGGCCCCCTCGCTCAACCGTCCCTACGGCACCGACAGCTCATACCGCTCCAACAGCGGATGCTTGCCGAAGCGTTCGGACATCACCCGCACCAGCCGTTTCGCGCGCAGGTCTTCGTCAGCGCTTCGGCCTTCTGTGGGAGCGGCGTGAGCCGCGATGGCGCGCTGGCGGAGCCTGCATCGCGCGTGCGGCTCGATCGCGACTTACGCCGCTCCCACAGAAAGCGGGGACGCGGAAGCGGGCCGGCCTCGCTCAACGGCCCTTACGGCACCGACAGTTCGTACTGCTCCCACGGCGGATGCTCGCCGAAGCGTTCGGCGAGGAAGTCGCTGAATGCGCGCACCCGCGGCGGGATCAACCGCCGCTGCGGCATCACCGCGTAGATGCCGGATTCGGCGACGCCGTAGTCGGGCATCACCGGCACCAGCCGTTTCGCGCGCAGGTCTTCGTTGACGTGCCAGGTCGAATGCAGCGCGATGCCCAGGCCGGCGACCGCGGCATCGCGCAGCAGTTCGCCCAGGTTGCTTTCGAACCGTCCCGACACCCGCACCGCGATCTCGCGGCCGGCGCGGTCGTGCAGGCGCCACAGGTCCTGGCGGCCCTGGCTGCCGACCAGCATCAAGCACTCGTGGCGGGCGAGTTCCTCGGGCGAGTTGGGCATGCCGTGGCGGCGCACGTACTCGGGCGAGGCGCAGATCACGCGCCGGTTCGGCGCCAGCTTGCGCGCGACCAGGCTCGAGTCCTCGAGCGCGCCGATCCGGATCGCCATGTCGAAGCCGGAACTGACCAGGTCCAGCAACTGGTCGTTGAGGTTGACGCTGACCTTGACCCGCGGATACCGGGCCAGGAACTCCGGCAGCAGCGGCGACAGGTACTGGCGCCCGAACGAGGCCGAGGCGGTCAGGCGCAGGGTGCCGGCGACTTCGCTCGCGGCCTGGCGCAGGCCGCCGGTCAGGGCTTCCAGGTCCTCGACCAGGGCCCGGCCCTGTTCGGCCAAAGCGGCGCCCTCGGGGGTGGCGTGGAGCTGGCGCGTGGTCCGGTGCAGCAGGCGCACGCCCAGGTCGCGTTCCAGCCGCTTCAAGCGCTGGCTGGCGACCGCGACCGACAGGTCCAGGCTGCGCGCGGCCGCGCTGATCGAGCCCAGATCGAGCACGCGCAGGAACAGGGCAAGGTCGCCGACTCGGTCCATGGCCGTTTATCAAGTATTCGTTGAAACTGATTAGCCATCTTGGTGGTTTTTGCAGAAGATGCAAGCTTCCAGACTGCGCGCCTCCTCTCGTCAGGTTCGCCGTCATGAATCGCGATTCCCGCCCCAACGCCGATGCCGTCCATGGCGCGACCGCGCCCGCTTCGGATAGCCCGGCCCGGCCGCCCCAAGCCGGGCAGTCGGAGCCGACAGGGCATCGACTGAACGCGCCTGCTCTCCCCGCCGCCAAGCAGCGCATGCCCGTGGCCTTATACGCCCTCACCGCCGGCGCCTTCGGCATCGGCACCACCGAATTCGTGATCATGGGCCTGCTGATGCAGGTCGCCGCCGACCTGCACGTGAGCATCGCCGCGGCCGGCCTGCTGATCTCCGGCTACGCCCTGGGCGTGTTCGTCGGCGCGCCGCTGCTGACCACCGCGACCCGACGCCTGCCGCGCAAGACCGTGCTGGTCGCGCTGATGCTGATCTTCACCCTCGGCAACATCGCCTGCGCGATCGCGCCCAACTACACCGCCTTGATGATCGCGCGCGTGGTCACCTCGCTCGCCCACGGCACCTTCTTCGGCGTCGGCGCGGTGGTCGCGACCGGCCTGGTCTCGGAGGACCGCAAGGCCTCGGCGATTTCGATCATGTTCGTCGGCCTGACCGTGGCCACCCTGCTCGGCGTGCCCGCCGGCGCCTGGCTGGGCCTGCACCTGGGCTGGCGCGCGACCTTCTGGGCGGTGGCCGCGATCGGCGTGATCGCCACCGTCGTGATCGCCACCCTGGTGCCCAAGGACCAGGGCAATCAGGAAAACGCCGCGCTGCGCGACGAGATCAAGGCCGTGACCCACCCGCAGGTGCTGCTGGGCCTGGCCATGACCGTGCTCGGCTTCGCCGGCGTGTTCACCGTGTTCACCTACATCCAGCCGATCCTGACCCAGGTCACCGGTTTCGCCGAAAACGCGGTGTCGCCGATCCTGCTGGTGTTCGGCGTCGGCCTGATCGCCGGCAACCTGCTCGGCGGCCGCCTCGCCGACCGCCGCCTGGCGCCGGCGCTGATCGGCACCCTGGTCGCGTTGGCGGTGGTGCTGGGCCTGATGACCTTCGCCCTGCACAGCAAGATCGCGGCGGTGATCTTCGTGGCCCTGCTCGGCATCGCCGCGTTCGCCACGGTCTCGCCGATCCAGCTGTGGGTGCTGCAGAAGACCGACAGCGCCGGTCGCAACCTCGCCTCCAGCCTCAACATCGGCGCGTTCAACCTCGGCAATGCGCTGGGCGCCTGGCTCGGCGGCGCAGTCATCGACGTCGGCCTCGGCCTGGGCGCGGTGACCTGGGTCGCGGCCCTGGTCACGGTGTCGGGCATCGTGCTGGCGGTGTGGGCGGCACGCCTGGATGCGCCGCGCGCGCCGGTATTGAGCGACACGGCGACCTGCCCGGCCGGCTGATCCTTTCCCAATCGCAGCGTGCGGCACAAGCCGGCGCGCGTCTTTCATTCAATCTAAGGAACACGCCATGGACACCCGCTTTCTCGGCAATTCCGGCTTCAAGGTCCCGGTGCTGGGCTTCGGCGCCGGCACCTTCGGCGGCAAAGGCCCGCTGTTCAGCGCCTGGGGCAATACCGATGTCGCCGAAGCCCAGCGCCTGATCGACATCTGCCTCGACGCCGGCGTGAACCTGTTCGACACCGCCGACGTGTATTCCGACGGCGCCTCCGAATCCATCCTCGGCGCCGCGCTGCAGGGCCGCCGCGACCGGGCGATCCTGTCGACCAAGCTCAGCCTGCGCGCCGGCGACGGTCCCAACGATGTCGGCGCTTCGCGTCATAACCTCATCCGCGGCGTCGACCGCGCCCTGCAGCGCCTGGGCACCGACTACATCGACCTGCTGCAGCTGCACCACTTCGATGCGCAGACCCCGGTCGAGCAGGTCATGTCCACGCTCGACGACCTGGTCCGCGCCGGCAAGCTGCGCTACCTGGGCGTGTCCAACTACTCCGGCTGGCAGCTGATGAAGTCGCAGGCGGTCGCCGACCGCTACGGCTATTCGCGCTTCGTCGCCAACCAGACCTACTACTCGCTGGTCGGCCGCGACTACGAATGGGAACTGATGCCGCTGGCCCAGGACCAGGGCGTGGGCGCGGTGGTCTGGAGCCCGCTGGGCTGGGGCCGCCTGACCGGCAAGATCCGCCGCGGCCAGCCCTTGCCCGAGGGCAGCCGCCTGCACGACACCGCCGGCTTCGCCCCGCCGGTCGACGAGGAGCGCCTGTACCGCATCGTCGACGCGCTGGACGCGGTCGCCGCCGACACCGGCAAGACGATCCCGCAGATCGCCCTGAACTGGCTGCTGCAGCGCCCGACCGTGTCCAGCGTGCTGATCGGCGCGCGCAACGAGGAACAGCTGCGCCAGAACCTGGGCGCGATCGGCTGGAACCTCAGCGCCGAACACGTCGCCCTGCTCGACCAGGCCAGCCGCGTCACACCGCCTTATCCCTACTACCCGTATTGGAACGGCATGTTCGCCGAGCGCACGCCCGCGCCGGTCTGACCCGCACTGGCTTGACCCGCGCTAGTTTGAATCGTGCTGGCCTGAATCGACCGCTCCCGCCCCTCCCACGCATCGCGAGTACCGACATGACCGCTACCCTTTCCGGTTCCACCGCCGTCGTCACCGGCTCCACCGCCGGCATCGGCTACGCCATCGCCGAAGAACTCGCGCGCGCCGGCGCCGCCGTCGTCGTCAACGGCCGCAGCCAGGCCCGCGTCGACGCCGCGCTGGCCTCGCTGCGCGCCACCCTGCCCGACGCGCAGTTGCGCGGCGTCGCCGCCGATCTGGCCAGCGCGCAGGGCGCGGCCGAGTTCATCGCCGCGGTGCCGCAGACCGACATCCTGATCAACAACCTCGGCATCTTCGTTCCCACCGACTTCGCCGACATCGGCGACGAGGAATGGCAGCGCCTGTGGGACGCCAACGTGATGAGCGGCGTGCGCCTGTCGCGGCATTACTTCGGCGGCATGCTCCAGCGCAACCGCGGCCGGGTGGTGTTCCTGTCCAGCGAGTCGGGCCTGCAGATTCCGGCCGAGATGATCCATTACGGCGTGACCAAGGCCGCGCAGATCGCGCTGGCGCGCGGCATGGCCCAGCTGACCACCGGCACCGAGGTGACGGTGAACTCGGTGCTGGCCGGGCCGACCCGTTCGGAGGGCGTGGGCGTGTTCGTCGAACAGCTGGCACAGCAACAGGGCGTCAGCACGGCCGAGTTCGAAAAGCAGTTCTTCGACACCGCGCGCCCGACCTCGCTGCTGCGCCGCTTCGCCGAGCCGGCCGAGATCGCGCGCGTGGTCGCTTTCGTCGCCAGCCCCGCCGCCTCGGTCGTCAACGGCTCGGCGATACGCGCCGAGGGCGGCCTGGTGCTGTCCGCGTTCTGATCCGTATCCGTCGCCCGCCTCACACTACGTCCCAGATTCCCGGAGCCGCACCATGAAAGCCGTCGCCCTCACCCGCTATCTCCCCATCGACGATCCCGAGTCTCTACTCGACGTCGAGCTGCCCGACCCTGCCGCGCCCAAGGGCCACGACCTGCTGGTGCAGGTCGAAGCGGTGTCGGTGAATCCGGTCGACACCAAGGTGCGCGCGCCCAAGCCCAGCGTCGAAGCGCAGCCGCGCGTGCTGGGCTACGACGCGGCCGGCACGATCGTCGCGGTCGGCGAGGCGGTCACCCGTTTCAAGGTCGGCGACCGCGTCTACTACGCCGGCGACATCACCCGCCCGGGCAGCAATGCGCAGTTGCAGCTGGTGGACGAACGCGTGACCGGTCACGCGCCGCAGTCCCTGGACGCGGCCCAGGCCGCGGCCCTGCCGCTGACCGCGATCACCGCCTGGGAGCTGTTGTTCCAGCGCATGCCCTTCGACGCCGACAAGGGCGGCGTCGGCAAGACCGTGCTGGTGATCGCCGGCGCCGGCGGCGTCGGCTCGATCGCGATCCAGCTCGCGCGCCGCGCCGGCTTCAACGTGATCGCCACCGCCTCGCGCCCGGAGACCGTCGATTGGTGCCGCGCAATGGGCGCGCACCACGTCGTCGACCATCGCCAGCCGCTGCTGCCGCAGTTGCAGGCGCTGGGCCACGCTCAGGTCGAGGCGGTGCTGAACCTGGCCGACACCGACCGCTATTGGGAGGCGATCGGCGAACTGCTGGCGCCGCAGGGCCATGTCGGCCTGATCGTCGAACCCAGCGGCGCGCTGCGGATCGGCGACCCGTACAAGGCCAAGTGCATCGGCATCCATTGGGAAATGATGTTCGCGCGGCCGCGCTTCCAGACCGGCGACATGGTCGAACAGGCGCGCATCCTCGACCGCGTCGCCAAGCTGATCGACGCCGGCGAACTGCGCGGCACCCACAGCGAAACCCTGGGCAAGATCGACGCGGCCAATCTGCGCGAGGCGCATCGCCGTCTGGAGTCGGGAACGACCGTGGGCAAGCTGACTCTGGCCGGCTGGTAAGCCATAGGGAAACCCAGAGATGAGCGCAACTTCCTGGCTGTTGTTCTGCTCGCTGGCGCTGCTGACCGCGTTCAGCCCCGGGCCTGCGGTCCTGCTGGCGGTGTCCAACGCTGCCACCCACGGCGCGCGCCGCGCCCTGCTCGGCTCGGCCGGCAACGCCTTGGGCGTGTTCCTGGTCGCGGCCACGGCGATGCTGGGCCTGGGCGCTTTGCTGAAGACCTCGGCCTGGCTGTTCGGCGCGCTCAAGCTGGCCGGCGCGGCCTACCTGATCTGGCTCGGCATCCGCCAATGGCGCGCGCGCGACGATCTGTTCGCGCGCGCGCCCGCACCGGCCGCCGTGAGTTCGCCGCGACGCCTGTTCCTGCAGGGCCTGCTGGTGGCCGCAACCAACCCCAAGAGCATCCTGTTCTTCACCGCCCTGCTGCCGCAGTTCATGCGCGCCGACGCGCCCCTGCTGCCGCAGTTCTTCGCCCTGACCCTGAGCTTCGCCGCCTGCACGGTGCTCTCGCATCTGTGTTACGTCGCGCTGGCGCGGGTGCTGCGGCGCTGGTTCGCGCAACCGCGCCGCGCGCGCTGGCTCAACCGCGCGCTGGGCACGGGCTTCGCGGCGATGGGCGTGGGCCTGCTGCGGCTGCGGCCGGCCGCGGTCTGAGCAAAGCGGGCGACGAGACAAAAAAAGGGGCCGGCAATGCCGGCCCCTCGGTTTTCCCCTGCGTGTTGCGCACTCAGGTGTTGCGTACTCAGTTGTTGCCCACTCAGGCGTCGCGCGCGGCCTCGTAGCCGTTGAAGACCACCGACGCCGAAGCCCGTCCCTGGGTCAGCGAACGCAGCGCGGTCGTGTAGCCCGACAACTGCGCCAACGGCGCGCGCGCACTGACATCGGCGCGCGTGCCCTTGTCGTCGATCGCCACGACCCGGCCGGAACGCCGCTGCAGATCGCCGACCACGTCGCCGACGTTGCCGGCGGGCGTGTCCACGACCAGCGCCATCACCGGCTCCAGCAGCGTCGTGCCGCTGAGCGCCAGCGCCGCCTTCAGGGCCTCGCCCGCCGCGCGTTGGAACGCGAGTTCGGACGAATCCACCGCATGCGTCTCGCCGTCGACCAGGCTCACCGTGAGCCCGACCACCGGATAGCCGCGCGGGCCTTCCGTGAGCGCGGCGCGCAGCCCTTTCTCCGTCGCGGAGACGAAGTTGCGCGGGACCACGCCGCCAGTGGTGCGGTCGACGAACTCGAAACCTCCGTCCTCGCGCGGCTCGACATCGATCAGCACGCGCGCGAACTGGCCGCTGCCGCCGTTCTGCTTCGACAGCTTGCCCTCGACGCGCGTTACCGCGCGGCTCGGGGTTTCCTGGTAGGCCACGCGCGGCGAGCCGGTGCGGACTTCGACGTTCCACTCCTGACGCAGGCGCTCGACCATCACGTCCAGGTGCAGCTCGCCCATGCCCCACACCAGGGTCTCGCCGGTGTCCTGGTCGCTGCCGACGCGGAACGACGGATCCTCCTGGGCCAGACTCGCCAAGCCCTGGCCGAGACGGATCAGGTCGCCGGCCTTGGCCGCGGTCAGGCGCCACGACAACACCGCCGGCTGGGCCTGGATCGCGTCCAGCACCAGCTTGCGGTCGCTGCCGCTGAGGGTCTCGCCGCTGACCGCGTCCTTCCAACCCTGCACCGCGACGATCTCGCCGGCGTACGCCACCTCGACATCGCGGCCACGATTGGCCTGGACCACGACCAGGCGTCCGACCCGCTGCGGCTTGCCGCGCCGCGAGGCCCACACCGTGTCGCCGACCCGCAACGTGCCCGAGTACAGGCGCACGAACGAGAGCGCGCCGTGTTCCTGGTGCGCGATCTTGAACACCAGCGCCGCCAGCGGACCCGCAGCGTCGGGCGCCAGCGCGACCTCGCCGTGCTCGCTTTCGGCGCGCACCCAGGGCCGGTCCAAGGGCGACGGCAGGTAGTCGACGATCGCGTCCAGCAAGGTTTCCACGCCCTTGTTCTTGAACGCGGAACCGCCCAGCACCGGCGTGCCGGCGCCGCTGAGCGTGCCGCGACGCAGGGCCGCCTTGAGCGCCCCGGCATCGATCGCGCGCGCCTCCAGATAGGCCTGGGCGAGTTCGTCGTCGTGATCGGCGACGGCTTCGACCAGGCGCTGGCGCAAGGGTTCGTACTCGCGCGCTTCCTCGGCGCTCCAGGGCCGGCGCGACATCACGTCGGCCGCATCCCACAGCACGATCTCGCGCGCCACGTAGTCGACCCAGCCGTGCAGCTCGCTTTCCGCGCCCAAGGCGTGACCCAGCGGCCACGGCACCGCGTCGAGCTTGTCGCGCATCTGCGCGAGCACCAGCTCCAGCGAGGCGCCGACCCGGTCCATCTTGTTGGCGAACGCGATCAGCGGCACGCCGTGCCGGCGCGCCTGGCGCCACACGGTTTCCGATTGCGGCTGCACGCCGTCAACCGCGCTGAACACGGCGACCGCACCGTCGAGCACACGCAGCGAGCGCTCGACCTCGATCGCGAAGTCGATGTGGCCCGGGGTGTCGATCACGGTCAGCCGGTGCTCGGCCTGACCCTGCGGCGTCCAGCGCGTCTGCACGGCCGCGGCGCCGATGGTGATGCCGCGGTCCTGCTCGATCGGGTTGAAGTCGGTGGTGGCGGCGCCGTCGTGGACTTCGCCGGTGCGATGGATCGCGCCGGTTTTCCACAACAGACGTTCGGTCAGGGTGGTTTTGCCCGCATCGACGTGGGCAATGATGCCGAGGTTGCGCCAGCGGGAAACAGTGGTGGTGTTCATACGGATTCGCTTTCTTGGTTGCCAACACGGGAGGCCGCGCGCCCCTGTTGGCGACAAGGCGCGCGGCTAGGCTTGAGTGTCTTCCGTGGTATTCACGACACGTGCTCCTTCGGTTTCCGGGACTGCGGTGGAAGGCGGCGGCGGCGATGCGCCGGAGGCTGGATAAAACGCGGGCAATAAAAAAGCACCCTTGCGGGTGCTCTGTATCGGTGTGGCCGCGGCCGGTCGAATCAGCTCGACGCGGCACCGCGAATCACAGGAGGCAGGCGCACCCGGCCCACGCTCTCGCGTTGGGCATGCTGCAATATCAGGAGCGGGAACTGCGTCATGGGCGGCTGGGCCGGGTGTGTGGTGGACATAGAGTAGGGGCGGCCGGATCGGAGTCAATGGCCGCGCCGGCGTGCCGCCCGGGACACTGCGTTGCGGCCCGGATACGCCCGCGCCGGCCTGCTGCCGAGGGGACGGGAGCCGCTATGGTTGTATCGCCGCCGATTTCCCGGCATCGTGCGCGCTCCATACGCCAGCGTATTCCAGCATGACGGCCGCCAGCTCCCCGCCCGCAAGCCCCGCCGCTCCGCACCCGATGTATCCGAAGCTGTTCGAGCCGCTGGACCTGGGTTTCTGCACCCTGCCCAACCGCGTGCTGATGGGCTCGATGCACACCGGGCTGGAGGACAAGGCCGCCGACTTCCCCAAGCTGGCGGCCTATTTCGGCGAGCGCGCGGCCGGCGGCGTCGGCCTGATCGTGACCGGCGGCTTCGCCCCCAACATCGTCGGCTGGCTCAAGCCCTTCGGCGGCAAGCTGAGCTGGCGCTGGGAAGTCGGCAAGCACCGCCAGGTGACCCAGGCCGTGCACGCACACGGCGGCCGCATCTGTTTGCAGCTCCTGCACGCCGGCCGCTACGGCTACCACCCGCTGCAGGTCGCGCCGTCCAGGCTCAAGGCGCCGATCAACCCGTTCACCCCGCGCGCCCTGTCCGGCTTCGGGGTGCGCTCGCAGATCCGCGCCTTCGTCAACAGCGCCAGACTCGCGCGCGAAGCCGGTTACGACGGCGTCGAGGTGATGGGCTCGGAAGGCTACCTGCTCAACCAGTTCACGGTGCCGCGCACCAACAAGCGCGACGACGCCTGGGGCGGCGACGCCGCGCGCCGGATCGCCTTCGTGACCCAGATCGTGCGCGGCATCCGCGAGGCCTGCGGCCCCGACTTCATCATCGTCTACCGGCTGTCGATGATCGACCTGGTCGACGGCGGCTCGACCTGGGAGGACGTGATCGCCCAGGCCAAGGCGGTCGAGGCCGCGGGCGCGACCCTGATCAACACCGGCATCGGCTGGCACGAGGCGCGCATCCCGACCATCGCCACCTCGGTGCCGCGCGCGGCCTTCACCGGCATCACCGCGCGACTCAAGCCGCACGTCGGCCTGCCGCTGATCACCACCAACCGCATCAACATGCCCGACGTCGCCGAACGCATCCTGCGCGAGGGCGAGGCCGACATGGTGTCGATGGCGCGGCCGCTGCTGGCCGACCCGGCCTGGGTCGCCAAGGCCCGCGACCGCCGCAGCGACGAGATCAACACCTGCATCGCCTGCAACCAGGCCTGCCTGGACCACGTGTTCGAGAACAAGCACGCCAGCTGCCTGGTCAACCCGCGCGCCTGCGCCGAGACCGAACTCAACTACACCCCGGCCGCGGCGCCCAAGCGCGTGGCGGTGGTCGGCGCCGGCCCCGCCGGCCTGGCCTGCGCCACGGTCGCGGCCGAACGCGGCCATCGTGTCACCTTGTTCGATGCCGCCCATGAGATCGGCGGCCAGTTCAATCTGGCCAAGCGGATTCCGGGCAAGGAAGAGTTCCACGAGACCCTGCGCTACTTCGCCCGCAAGATCGAAACCAGCGGCGTCGAGCTGCTCCTGAACACCCGCGCCGACGCGGCCGCGCTGGCCGGCTACGACGAGGTCGTGCTGGCCACCGGCATCGCCCCGCGCGCAGTCGATTTCCCCGGCGCCGACCACCCCAAGGTGCTGAGCTACCTCGACGTGCTGCGCGGCGGCGTGGTGGCGGGCGCCAAGGTCGCGATCGTCGGCGCCGGCGGCATCGGCTTCGACGTCGCCGAATACCTCGTGCACCCGGCCGGCCACGCCAGCTCCAGCCTGGACCCGGCGCGCTGGCGCGCCGAATGGGGCGTGGACCTGGGCTACGGCGACAACCGCGGCGGCCTGGCCGAAGCGCGGCCGGAACCGCCCGCACGCCAGGTCTGGCTGCTCCAGCGCAGCGCCGGCAAGCCCGGCGCGCGCCTGGGCAAGACCACCGGCTGGATCCACCGCGCCACCCTCAAGGCCAAGCAGGTGCGCATGCTGGGCGGGGTCGAGTACCTCGGCGTCGACGACGAAGGCTTCCGCATCCGCGTCGACGGCAGCGAGCAGGTCCTGGCGGTCGACCACGTGGTGATCTGCGCCGGCCAGGAGCCGTTCAAGCCGCTGGCCGCGCAATTGGCCGGCAACGGCCGCCCGGTGCACGTGATCGGCGGCGCCGACGTGGCCGCCGAACTGGACGCCAAGCGCGCCATCGCCCAGGGCAGCCGGGTCGCGGCGGCGCTGTAAAGCGTTTTCAGCGAACCTGAACAGTGTTGCGCGTCACGTTCGCCGCAGCGTCTCGCGCCCGGCAGATACCCTTAACTGGCAAGGCCTTAGCGCCTATTCAGAGTAAAAACTTGAGTTTTTTCGCGCACTTAGGTTTTGAGATTCAGCGGGCGTTTAGTTAACCGCGGCTACCGTGCGCCAACTTTCACGCCGCCGCTTCAGGTGGCAACCCTCGCCGCCCGCGTCGTCCACGCGGTCCACGGCACGGGGCAAAAGCGCGCCGCAGAGCCGCTGCCCTCCCCAGTACGCCATGCCGGTCCATGCCGTGTCAGCCGTCTTCCGATAGGAGGAGACGGAGGTCCCAGTGCGGTCCGGCGCAACGGAGCAAGGAGTCAATATGAAACTCGCCTGGATCCTGTGGCTGGCCTCTGTGCTTCCGCCGCAACCCGCCGATTCGCTGTGCCTGAGCACCACCGTCTATCTGGAAGCCCGCGACCAGTCCATCCGCGGCCAGAAGGCCGTCGCCGAAGTCGCCCTGCGTCGCCGCGACAGCGGTCTGTGGGGAGACTCCGTCTGCGAGGTGGTCACCGCCCGCAAGCAGTTCGCGCCGACCCTGGTCTCGCCGGGCACGCGCCTGAACAACACCGAGGCCTGGGCCGAGTCGGTGCAGATCGCCCTAGAAGCCGAACGCAACTGGGCCCTGCCCGCCGGTCAGCGCAAGGAAATCGTGCCGGGCGCCAGCCACTTCGCCGCCCATGCGATCGCCAGCCCGAGCTGGCGCAACGCTTACCAGGTCGCGACCATCGGCGACCACACCTTCTACCAGGTGCAGAAGCTCAAGCCACGCAAGTCCTGAGGCGCGGCCGTAGCAATACGCAGCGTCGTGACGCTGCGTTGCGGACTCCTGATTGAGGATAGAGCGCAGGTCGGCGATAGTCGCCGGCTTGTTTTCGTATCCGGAGTCCGCCCATGAAGCTCTACACCAAGCCCGGCGCGTGTTCGACCGCCGACCACATCGCGCTGCAATGGACCGGGCAACCGTTCGAAGTGCAGGTGATGACGCGCGACGCGATGAAGGCGCCCGCGTTCCTCGCGATCAATCCGGCCGGCGCGGTGCCTGCGATCGAAGACGGCGACTTCGTGCTCACCCAAAACGCCGCGATCATGGGCTACATCGCCGACAACTATCCGGCCGCGCAACTCGCCGGCGACGGCAGCCCGCAGCAACGCGCGACCGCCGCGCGCTGGCTCGCGTTCGTGAACTCCGACCTGCACCCCGCGTTCCTGCCGCTGTTCGCACCGGCGCGCTTCTCCGAAGACACGAGCGACCACGCCGCACTGAAGGAAGCCGCGCACAAACGCCTGCGCGCGCTGTTCGAAAGCGCCGACCGCCAACTCGAAGGCAAGCAGTGGCTGGCCGGTTTCCGCAGCTATGCCGACCCTTATCTCTACATCACCCTGCGCTGGGCCGACGGGCAGAAGATCGACCTCGGCGGGCTGGACAATCTGGCTGCGTTCAAGCGGCGGATGGAGACCGATGAGGGCGTGCGCAAGGCGTTGCAGGCGGAAGGTTTGGCCTGAGGCTGTTGCGCGCTCGATACGGCCACGGCTGAACGATGCTGCACATCGCGCAAACGCGCTGAAGCATGTGATCCCCGCCTGCACCGGGATGACGGCAAAAGCCATGCCGTTGCCGTTGCCGTTGCTGTTGCCACTGCTGTTGCCACTGCTGTTGCTGTTGCTGTTGCTGTTGCTGTTGCTGTTGCTGTTGCTGTTGCTGTTGCTGTTGCATTGAAATCCATTGAGCCGCACCACGACGAACAACCGTAGACCCGAAGGGCGGCGCGCAGGACGCGCGCCGTTTTTCGAGGAACAGGATGTTCCTTCCTCCGATCTCGCACGGGAGGGTTGTCTAGGCAAGCCCTTCTCTTTGGTTACTTTCTCTTGGGCTAGCAAGAGAAAGTGACCCGCACGCGCAGCGGGCGGAAGCCGTTGCTTAAGAACGAAACCAACGCAGCAAACGGAATTCGAGATCGCGGCTTACGCCGCTCCCACAGAAAGCAGAAAGCGAAGCCGATCCGCATCGAAACTCGCGCAGCAGCCGAAGGTCGCGGTCGCGGCTCACGCCGCTCCTACCCCAAGGCGAGTGGCAAGAGAAAGTGACTCGCACGCGCAGCGGGCGGAAGCTGTTGCTTAAGCACGAAACCAACGCAGCAAACGGAATTCGCGATCGCGGCTCACGCTGCTCCCACAGAAAGCGGAGCCGATCCCTATCGAAATCTGCGTAGTAGCCCGAGGTCGCGGTCGCGGCTCACGCCGCTCCTACCCCAAGGCGAGTGGCAAGAGAAAACGAATCCATCGCCGACCCTCGGAGTTCGCAATCGCGGCTCACGCCGCTCCCACAGAAAGCAGAAAGCGGAGCCTCCGTCGGCAGGCGATGTTCGCGGTCGCGGCTCACGCCGCTCCTACAGAAAGCAGAAGACGAAGCGGACACCAACCTCCCCCGCTACAACTGCGCCGCCATCCGCAACCTCCGATCCAACTCATCCGCCAACGCCACATCACGCGCCTTGGCGACCGCCGCACGCAGATCCGGCAACAGCTGCGCCAGCTCCGCCAAGTCCGCCGAGCGCTCGATCTTGAGTTGCAGGAAATACCCGCGCAGCCCCAACTGCTCGCGCACCGCATCCGACATCAGGGCATAGAGCACGCCGTAGCGACTGGACGCGTCGCCCACGCCGGGCAGTGACACGGGCGCGGCGGGCGTAGCCGCCACCGGCGCCGCGGCGCGCACCGGCGCGGACACGGACGCCTGCCCGCCCACACCGATCAAACCCAAGCCGACCAGTTGCTCCAGCGCATCCGGCGGCCCGTGCAGGCCCGCCGCGACCGCGCGCAGCTGGGCCACGTCGCGCTGCCCGTCGACCACCAGCAGCAGCGAGCGCAGCACCGTCGGCAACTTGCGGGTGCGGCGCTCGATCTCCTCGCGCCCGGCCTCGGTCTTGCTCAGGATGTCGTCTTCGCGCATGGCCCCCTCCGGCACGCATCGGCAGGGCCGGCAACGGCCGGCCGCCCCTCGACGCTACGCCGATCGGCGCGCCCGCGATGCGATGCGGTTCGCGATTTCCGGGCGTCTACCCGACTATGCCATGCGCCTGCGCCGCCGCCGCGTCCGCCGGCGCCGGCTTAGACCAAAGTACGAGGCGCCTCCTGCGCCGGGCAGGTGCGGAGGGCGGGAGCGGGAGGTTCGGGATGATGGGCTGGAGCCCGCCTAGGTGCCATCGCGCTTCGCTGATGCACCTCACAGATGCATCTCGCAGATGCACCTGACAAACGCACCTCGCAAACGTACCTCTCAAACGCACCTCTCAGACGCACCTCTCAGACGCACCTCTCAGACGCACCTCTCAGACGTACCTCTCAGACGTACCTCTCAGACGTACCTCAGACGTACCTCTCAGACGTACCTCTCAGACGTACCTCTCAGACGTACCTCTCAGACGTACCTCTCAGACGTACCTCTCAGACGTACCTCTCAAAACGGAACAGGCCGCGCATGAGCGCGGCCTGTTCAGGCTGCGGTGCGCGGCGCGGGGGCCGCGCCGTTCAGCGCTGCTCGATCGGCACGTAGGCGCGATCTTCCGGGCCGGTGTAGTTGGCGCTGGGACGGATGATCTTGCCGTCCTCGCGCTGCTCGATCACGTGCGCGGCCCAGCCGGTGGTGCGCGCGATCACGAACAGCGGCGTGAACATCGGGGTCGGGATGCCCATCATGTGATAGGCCGAGGCCGAGTACCAATCCAGGTTCGGGAACATCTTCTTCAGGTCCCACATCAGCGTCTCGATGCGCTCGCTGACATCGAACAGGACCTGGTTGCCGCCGTCCTTGCACAGCGCGCGCGACAGCTCCTTGATGATCGGATTACGCGGGTCGCCGATGGTGTAGACCGGGTGGCCGAAGCCGATCACGATCTCCTTGCGCTCCACCCGTGCGCGGATGTCGGCTTCGGCTTCGTCGGCACTGGAGTAGCGCGAGATGATGTCCATCGCGACTTCGTTGGCGCCGCCGTGCTTGGGGCCACGCAGCGCGCCGATCGCGCCGGTGATGCACGAATGCAGGTCCGAACCGGTACCGGCGATCACGCGCGCGGTGAAGGTCGAGGCGTTGAACTCGTGCTCGGCGTACAGGATCAGCGACTTGTCCAGCGAGTCGGCGTGCAGCGCGCTGGGCTCCTCGCCGTGCAGCAGGTGCAGGAAGTGCGCGGCGACGCTGTCGTCGTCGGTCTCGCAGTCGATGCGGCGGCCGTTGCGGGTGAAGTGCCACCAGTACAGCAGCATCGAGCCGAAGCTGGCGATCAGGCGGTCGGCGATGTCGCGCGCTTCGCTAGCCGGATGGCCTTCGCGCTCGGGCAGCACCGTGCCCAGCACCGAGCAACCGGTGCGCATCACGTCCATCGGGTGGGCGTTGGCCGGCACCAGTTCCAGCGCCTCGGTCACGATCGCCGGCAAGCCGCGCAGGCGCTTGAGCTTGAGCTTGTAGGCCTTGAGCTGCGAAGCGGTCGGCAGCGCGCCGTGGACCAGCAGATGCGCGACCTCCTCGAAGGTCGACTTGGTCGCCAGATCGTGGATGTCGTAGCCGCGGTAATGCAGGTCGTTGCCGCTGCGGCCGACCGTGCACAGCGCGGTGTTGCCGGCCGCCGTGCCGCTGAGGGCGACCGACTTCTTGGCCTTGGGTAGCACTTGGGTGGTGTTGTCGCTCATCGGAATTCCTTGTTATTTGTCCTGCGCGAAGAGCTGGTCGAGCTTGTCTTCGTACGCGTGATAATTGAGGAAGTCGTACAGCTGCGCGCGGGTCTGCAGGGTGTCGACGATGTTCTTCTGGGTGCCTTCGCGGCGCACGGTCTCGTAGAAGTTCAGCGCGGCCTTGTTCATGGCACGGTAGGCGCCGCAGCAGTACAGGGCGATGTCGACGCCGGCGTCGCGCAGCTCGTCGGTGGTGAAGAACGGGGTTGAGCCGAATTCGGTCAGGTTGGCCAGGATCGGCACCTTCACCGCGGCCTTGAAGCGGCGGTAGTCGTCGAGCGTGTTCATGGCTTCGGGGAAGATCATGTCGGCGCCGGCCTCGACGTATGCCACTGCGCGCTCGATCGCCGAGTCGATGCCCTCGACCGCGGCGGCGTCGGTGCGCGCCATGATCACGAACTGCTCGTCGGTGCGCGCATCGACCGCGGACTTCACCCGGTCCACCATCTCCTGCTTGCTCACCACTTCCTTGCCCGGACGGTGGCCGCAGCGCTTCTGACCGACCTGGTCCTCCATGTGCACGGCGGCAACGCCGACGTTGATGAAGGAACGGATGGTGCGGCCGATGTTGAACGCGCCGCCCCAGCCGGTGTCGATGTCGACCAGCAGCGGCAGGCCGGTGGCGTCGACGATGCGGCGCGCGTCGGTGAGCACGTCTTCCATGGTGCTGATGCCCAGGTCGGGCACGCCCAGCGAATTGGCGGCGACGCCGCCGCCGGACAGGTACAGGGCCTTGTAACCGGTGCGCTTGGCCATCAGGCCGGCATAGGCGGTGATCGCGCCCATCACCTGCAACGGCGATTCGGCGGCTAGAGCGGCGCGGAACTGCGCGCCGGCGGAAGGATGGCTCATGCTGGCTCCGTTGTGATCGGCCCCGGGACTCAGGGGCGATCCGGCCATTTTACCCCACCCGTCCGGCCCGGCCGCCTCAGCCTATGGTCTGGACCACGCGGCCGTCGGCGTCCTTGATCTGGCTCTTGCGCACGGTGAATCCCAGGATGTCGAAGCTGCGCAGGACGTAATGGCCCTCGCGCGCCTGCAGGGTGGCGATCAGCTCGCGCAGGGTCTCGGCGGTCAGGGTCAGGCGCAGGTCCTCGCCGTCGGCCTGGACGGCGTTGCGGCGGCCGCTCGCGAACAGCACCCGGCTCTCCGCGCCGATCAACGAGAACGGTTTGTCGAACGGCAGCCGCAGCGGCAGCAGCGCCATCAGCTCGCCGACCTGGCGCGCGCCCAGCACGACCGTAGTCAGCGGCTTGCGCCAACGCCGCGCCTGCTGTTCCCAGGACAGGCCGTCGACGAACACGAAGCCGGTGTCGGAGCCCTCGCTGGCGGTGCCGGCGGCGATCTCGGCGGCGATCTCCGATTCCTGCATCAGCGAAGCGCGTTCCAGGTCGGTGATCCACAGCGGCATGTGCGGCTCGAAGGCCTGCAGCACCTTGCGCGTCGACCAGCGCTTGAGCGCGAGTTCTTCCTCGTTGGTCAGGCCGACCACCTGCAGGAACTCGACCCGGCCGTGGGCGCTGTCGACCGGTTCCAGTTCGGGGTCGCGCACGAAGGCGACCGAGCGGATACGGGTGTCGCTGTCGGCGGCGATCGGGCCGTTGGCGTTGAGGTAATGACCGTCGGCGAAGGCGTTGCCGCTGTCGAACACGTAACGCGCCAGGTTCTGCAGGAAGTTCAAGGCCCAGACCGGCGGCTCGGTCGCATCGCTGTCGTCGCGCAGGCGGAAGGTCAGCTCGAAGCCCCAGCCGCTGTGCCCGGGATCGTCGGATTCCTTGGCGTAGAGCTCGGACAGGCCGTAGGTGACGAAATGCCAGTGCGGCACCGGCTCCTCGCGCTTGTAGGCGCTGATGCCGTCGAGCGGATCGTTGCCGCCCAGCGAGCGCTTGATCAGCGTGCCGTAGTGGCGCGGCTCCTGCTCGGCGTACAGCGGCGCCAGGGCGCGGTCGATCGCGTCCCAGCCAGGTGCCTGATCCTCTTGGCGCTCCATCGTCGCTCCCGCTCCGTCCCAAAGGGGCGTTCATGGTAGCGGAGCGCGGTGAAAGGCGCTGTCAAGCGCTACGCGACCGGCCCCGCCCGCCGGTTTTGCTCAATCCGCCGTGCCGTGGCCGGCCTCAGGCATCGGCACCGCGCTCCAGCGCACGCTGCACTTCGTCCAGGGCGGCCGGATCGTCCAGGGTCGACAGATCGCCGGGGTCGCGGCTTTCCGCCAGGGCCTGGATCGAGCGCCTCAACAGCTTGCCCGAGCGCGTCTTGGGCAGCGCGGCCACCACGTACACCCGCGCCGGCCGCGCCACCGCGCCCAGTTGGTCGACCACGCATTGGCGCATCCCGGCCGCGGCGCGCGCGGGGTCCTGATCGCCGGCCTGCTTGAGGGTGGCGAACACCACCGGCACCTGACCCTTGAGCTCGTCGCGCACGCCGATCACCGCGGCCTCGGCCACCGCCGGGTGCGAGGCCACCGATTCCTCGATTTCGCGCGTGCCCAGGCGATGCCCGGCGACGTTGATCACGTCGTCGGTGCGGCCGAGGATGAAGGTGTAGCCGTCCTCGTCGCGGATCGCCCAATCCAGCGAGCTGTACAGCAGTTCCTTGAAGTGGCCGAAGTAACTGGACAGGAAGCGCGCGTCGTCGTTCCAGACTGTGGTCATGCAACCCGGCGGCAGCGGCGGCACGATCACCAGCACGCCCTTCTCGCCGGCGCCGACGTCCCGCCCGGTGGCTTCGTCTATCACGCGCAGGCGATAGCCCGGCGTGGGCAGTCCGGGCGAGCCGAACTTGATCGGCTTCATCTCCAGTCCCGGCATCAGCGCCAGCACCGGCCAGCCGGTCTCGGTCTGCCAATAGTTGTCGATGATGGGCTTGCCGATGCCGTCGGTGATCCAGTGCGCGGTCGGCTCGTCCAGCGGCTCGCCGGCCAGGAACAGCCAGTGCAGCCGCGACAGGTCGTGCTTCTTCAACCAGGCCGCGTCCTGTTTCTTGAGCACGCGGATGCCGGTCGGCGAGGAGAACATGGTGCGCACGCCGTAGCGCTCGCAGATGCGCCACCAGATGCCGGGGTCGGGATTGGTCGGCAGGCCCTCGTACAGCACCGAGGTCGCACCGGCGATCAGCGGCCCGTAGACGTTGTAGGAATGGCCCACCGCCCAGCCCACGTCCGAGGTCGAGAACATCACCTGGCCGGCGCGCACGTCGTAGATCGACCACATCGACAGGGCCAGAGCGACCGCATAACCGCCGACGTCGCGCTGCACGCCCTTGGGCTTGCCGGTGGTGCCGGAGGTGTAGAGCAGGTAGCTGGGCTCGTTCGACTCCAGCCATTCGACCTCGACCGTGGCGCCCTCGTGCTGCGCGCGCAGGGCGGCGTAGTCGAGATCGCGGCCGGCGATCAGCGCCAGATCCGGGTCCAGGCCGCGATCGACCACCAGCACCCGCGGCGGCGGCGACGCGGCTTCGGCGCAGGCCGCATCGACCAGCGGTTTGTAGGCGATCACCTTGCCGCCGCGCATGCCGGCGTCGGCGCAGATCAGCAGCTTCGGGGTCGCGTCGTCGATGCGCAGCGCCAGGTTGTGCGCAGCGAAACCGCCGAACACCACCGAATGCACCGCGCCGATGCGCGCGCAGGCCAGCATCGCGAACACCGCCTCGGCCATGTTCGGCATGTAGATCACCACGCGGTCGCCGCGGTCGACCTCCAGCGACTTCAGCACCGCGGCGAACACGTTCACTTCGCGATGCAGTTCGCGGTAGCTGAACTCGCGGGTCTGCCCGGTCTCGCTGGAGACGGTCGCCAGCGCGAGCTGGTCGCCGCGTTCGTCCAGATGGCGGTCGAGGGCGTTGTAGCAAAGGTTGGTTTCGCCGCCGGCGAACCAGTGCCGGAACGGCGGGCGGCCGTAGTCGAGGATGCGCTCGGGCGGCTTGTGCCAGTGGATCGCGTGCGCCTGTTCGGCCCAGAAGGCTTCGGGCTCCTCGATCGAGCGGCGGTAGAAGTCCTCGTAGCTCATACGGCGCCTTTACGCTCGGGTCCAGCGGCAGGCTAGACCAGGGCGCGCAAGGGCGCGTTACGACCTTGGTCTAGGGAAGCCCAGCCCCGCAATCCGCGCCCCATTGCCTACTAAGCCGTTCCGGCTAGCCTTAAGGTGCTATTGGCCGCCCTGCCCCCAGCGTCCACCATCGTCCCCGGCGTTGGGCCCGGTCCGCCCGCCCGCAACCGAGCAGGAGCCCTCCTTGAGCGCCATCAGCACCGCCGAGCCAGCCCTCCCCCAGGCCGTGCCGATGAGCGCGGGGCAGCGTTTGAAGTCGATCTTCAGCGGTTCGATCGGCAACCTGGTCGAGTACTACGACTGGTACGTCTACACCGCGTTTTCGCTGTACTTCGCCAAGACCTTCTTCCCGGCGGGCGACAGCCTGTCGCAGGCCCTGAACACCGCGGCGATCTTCGCCGTCGGCTTCCTGATGCGGCCCCTGGGCGGCTGGGTGTTCGGCCGCTACGCCGACCGCCACGGCCGCAAGGCCGCGCTGATGCTGTCGGTGCTGCTGATGTGCGGCGGCTCGCTGATCATCACCTTCACCCCGGGCTACGAGACCATCGGCGTGCTCGCGCCGATCCTGCTGGTGCTGGCGCGCCTGCTGCAGGGCCTGAGCGTCGGCGGCGAGTACGGCAGCTCGGCGACCTATCTGAGCGAGATGGCCACGCGCAAGAACCGCGGCTTCTGGTCCAGCTTCCTGTACGTGACCCTGATCATGGGCCAGCTGCTGGCTCTGCTGGTGCTGATCGTGCTGCAGCAGTTCGTGCTCGACGAGGCCCAGCTCAAGGCCTGGGGCTGGCGCATCCCGTTCGCGATCGGCGCCATGGCCGCGATCATCGCGCTCTACCTGCGCCGCAACATGCAGGAAACCGAATCCTTCACCAAGCTCCAGGGCAACGCCGCGGCCAAGTCGCGCGAGGGCTCGCTGCGCACGCTGATGCGGCATCCGCATGCGGTGCTGACCGTGGTCGGCCTGACCATGGGCGGCACGCTGGCGTTCTACACCTACACCAACTACATGCTGAAGTACCTCACCCTCAGCGCCGGTTTCGACAAGGAAACCGCCTCGCTGATCAACGCCGGCAGCCTGTTCGTCTACATGCTGATGCAACCGCTGGTCGGCGCCCTGTCCGACCGCATCGGCCGGCGCCCGCTGCTGATCGCGTTCGGCGTACTCGGCTCGGTGCTGACCGTGCCGGTGATGCACCTGATCCAGAGCGCGCAGACGCCGATGCAGGCGTTCTGGCTGATCATGATCCTGCTCAGCGCGGTCAGCGGCTATACCGCGATCAACGCGGTGGTGAAGGCCGAACTGTTCCCGGTCGAGATCCGCGCGCTCGGCGTGGGCCTGCCCTACGCGCTGACGGTGGCCTTGTTCGGCGGCACCGCCGAGCCCATCGCGATCCGATTCAAGCAACTCGGCATGGAAAGCGGCTTCTTCTGGTACGTCAGCGCCTGCATCGCCTGCTCGCTGCTGGTCTACGCGCTGATGCCCGACACCCGCAAGACCTCGCACATCGACCGCGACTGAACCCGCCCACGCCTCGGAACCCTCGTCCATGAAATCTCCCGGCTCGCGTTTCTATCTCTGGGTGCTCGGCGCGATCGTGCTGGGCGGCGTCATCGGCCACTTCTTCCCCGACTTCGGCGTCAAGCTCAAGCCGCTGGGCGACGGTTTCATCGGCCTGATCAAGATGCTGATCGCGCCGATCATCTTCCTGACCGTGGTGCTGGGCATCGCCGGCGTGGCCGACGTCAAGAAGGTCGGCCGTGTCGGCGCGAAGGCCATTCTCTATTTCGAGGTGGTGTCGACCTTCGCCCTGGTGATCGGCCTGATCGTGGTCAATACGCTCAAGCCCGGCGCCGGTTTCAACGCCAACGTGGCCGATCTCGACCCCAAGAAGGTCGCCGAGGCCATCGGCTACGCACACAAGGCCGAAGAGCAAAGCACGGTCGATTTCCTGCTCCACATCATTCCCAAGACCTTCACCGACGCCTTCACCGGCGAAGGCAGCCTGCTGCAGGTGCTGCTGCTGGCGGTGCTGTTCGGCTTCGCCCTGCTGCACATGGGCAAGGCCGGCGAGAAGGTCATGGACCTGTTCGAGACGCTGTCGAAAGCCTTTTTCGGCATCATGAGCATGATCATGAAGCTGGCCCCGATCGGCGCCGGCGCGGCGATGGCCTTCACCATCGGAAAGTTCGGCATCGATTCGCTCGGGCCGCTGCTCAAGCTGATGGGCAGTTTCTACCTGACCTGCGCGCTGTTCGTACTGGTGGTGCTGGGCCTGATCGCGCGTTTCACCGGCTTCAGCATCCTGCGCTTCATCCGCTACATCCGCGACGAGCTGCTGCTGGTGCTGGGCACCTCGTCCTCGGAGTCGGCGCTGGTGCCGCTGATGCGCAAGCTCGAGCGCCTGGGCTGCTCCAAGCCGGTGGTCGGCCTGGTCGTGCCCAGCGGTTATTCGTTCAATCTCGACGGCACCAACATCTACCTGACCATGGCCGCGATCTTCGTCGCCCAGGCGCTCAACGTCGATCTCACCCTGGCCCAGGAACTGACCCTGCTCGCGGTGGCGATGCTGACCTCCAAAGGCGCCTCGGGCGTGACCGGCGCCGGCTTCATCACCCTGGCCGCGACCCTGACCGTGGTGCCCTCGGTACCGGTGGCCGGATTGGCGCTGATCCTGGGCATCGACCGGTTCATGAGCGAAGCGCGCGCACTGACCAACATCATCGGCAACGGCGTCGCCACCATCGTGGTCGCGCGCTGGGAAAACGAGCTCGATCGCGACCGCCTGCAGAGCGAACTGCTCAATCCGCCCAGCGTCGCCGATCTCGACGACGATCTCGCCCTGGAGCGCAGCGTGCGCGCACCCGAAACCGGCAGCTGATGCGCGCACTTCAAGGCTGCGCCGTCTAGCCCGATCCATCCGCGCGGGCCCGGCCCGCGCCCTCACCACCCACCCGCAAGCCCGGGCGTCGCCACGCCCGTCGGCGGCGCGCGCCTGCGCGCCGCGCATCGGAGACCGACCATGACGATCCTGCCCCGCCGCGCCTGCCTGCTCGTCTTCGCATTCGCCGCCGGCGCCGCCCACGCCGGCGACGACTGGCCGACCAAGTTCGCGCTGGACGACGGCACCGAAGTGTCGGGCACGATGAACTACGCCTGGGACCTCAACGATTTCTCCGGCGACGACGGCTACGGCACCGCCGCGACCTCGCTCGAGGATGCGCACACGAACCGGCGCAAGGAGTTCGGGATCGTGGTCAAGAAGAAGGACGTCTACGACTTCACCGCGGTCATGGATTTCCAGTCCAAGCTCTGGCTGGACGTGGCCCTGCGCATGGAGACGCGCGCCTTGTTCGATCGCGACTACGGCAAGATCCGCATCGGCTACTTCAAGACCCCGGTCAGCATGGAAAGCATCGCCGCTTCGCGCGCCTCCAGCATGCTGGAAGCCTCGGCCGCCTCGCAGGCGATCTACGAAGGCCGCCGCACCGGCGTGGAATGGTCGCTGGACCGGCCGCGCTACGGCCTCAGCGCCGCCTACTTTTTCGGCAAGGACCTGCAGGGCGACAACCCCGGCACCACCGCCGCGATGCGCGCGATCTGGACGCCGATCAAGGACAAGGACCGCGTCGTGCATCTGGCCATGTCGGGCTCGGTCGAGAACCCGCATGGGCATCGCGACGGGCGCGATGTCTGGTTCGGGCCGTCGGCGCGTTTCCGCGCGCGGCCGCTGGCCGGACTGACGACGACGCGGCTGGTCGACAGCGGCACCCTGGGCGGCGTCGACCGCATCGTGCGCAACGGCCTGGAAGCGCTGTGGATCGACGGACCGCTGTCGCTGCAGGCCGAATACCTGCACGCGACGGCCGAGCGCGAGAACGGACTGGCCGACTACAGCGCCTCGGGCTACTACGCCACCGGCAGCTGGGTGCTGACCGGGGAGACCCGGCCTTACGCGGCCGGCAACGTCGGCAACGTCAAACCCGAGCACCGCTACGGCGCGGTCGAAGCGCTGCTGCGCTACGGCGAACTCGACCTCGACCATGCCGGCATCGCCGGCGGCCACCAGCGCGATCTCACCCTGGGCCTGAACTGGTACGTGAGCACGCATTTCAAGTTCCAGGCCAACTACGTGCGGGTGGCCGCCGAACGCGGCGTGCTGGCGGCCGATCCGCGCGTGCTGGAGCTGCGCGCGCAGCTCAACTTCTGAGGCGAGGACCGGGCCGGGATTCGCGGGCAAAAGCCGCGCGCAAAAGCCGCTAGTCTTGGCCCAGGGCCGCCACCGACCAACGCCGACCGTGATCCCGCGCCGCCGCCAACTGCACACCGCCCTGTGGATCGCCCTGATCCTGGCCGTCATGCTGCTGTCGATGCTGGTCGCCGGCCGCATCGCTTACGAGCGCGCCCTGCAGGCGCAGGCCGCGGAAGCGCGCGCCTTGCTGGTCCAGCGCGCGCAGGCCCTGGAACAGCACATCGACCGCTACCGCATCATGCCGGCGGTGCTGTCGCTGGATCCGCAGCTCAAGGCGACCTTGCTCGACCCGCAGGACCAGGCCCAGCACCAGCGCGCCAATGAGCGCCTGGTCCAGCTGAACTTCGCCAACCGCACCAGCACGCTGACCCTGATCGATCGCGACGGCGTCGGTATCGCCGCGAGCAACTGGACCCTGCCCAGCAGCAACGTCGGCCACTCCTACGCGTTCCGCCCCTACTTCCAGCAGGCGATGGCGCGCGGCAGCGGCGAGTTCTACGCGATCGGCGTCACCACCCAGCGCCCGGGCCACTTCATCGCGCGCGCGATCCGCGACTCTCAGGGCAAGGCCATCGGCGCGGTCGCGGTGAAAGTGGTGCTGGACGACATCCAGTCCGATTGGAGCGAACGCGGCGACCTGGTCCTGCTCAGCGATGCCAACGGCATCGTGTTCCTGACCGGGCGCCCGGAATGGCGCTACCGCATGCTCGCGCCCTTGAACGCTGCGCAACGCGAACAACTGCGACGCACCCAGCAGTATCTGGGCCAACGCCTGCAGCCGGTCGCGGTGACGCAGCAGCGCGCGCTGGGCGCGGACGCGCGCGTGGTGCGCGTGCGCGAGCTCGGCGGCGGCCGCGACCTTGTCTGGCAATCGCTGAAGCTGGCGCGCGAAGGCTGGACCCTGCACCTGCTGCGCGACGCCGGCCCGAGCGTGCGCGCGGCCTGGATCGCACGCGCGGTCGCCGCCGGCGCCTGGCTGCTGCTGGTCTCGCTGGCCTTGCTGCTGTGGCAGCGCCACCGCATCGCGCGCCTGCGCCTGCGCAGCCGGCAGGAACTCGAGCAGTTGGTCGAACAGCACACCCAGGCGCTACGCACCGCCCAGGACGGCGTGGTCCAGGCCGCGCACCGCGCCAGCATCGGCGAAGGCCAGAGCCTGGAGCATCTGCCGCAAGGCGTGAGCGTGGTCGATGCGCAACTGCGCCTGGTGGCCTGGAACCAACGCTACGCCGAACTGTTCCGCTACCCGCCGGATCTGCTCCAGGTCGGGCGGCCGATCGAGGACCTGATCCGCTACAACGCGCGCCGTGGCCTGCTCGGCGACGATCCGGAAGACGCGATCCGGCGCAGGCTCGAACACCTGCAACGCGCTCAACCGTATCTGCACGAGCGCGAGCGTGCCGACGGCACGGTGATCGAGATCCGCGGCAACCCCATGCCCGGCGGCGGCTTCGTCACCAGCTATGCCGACATCACCGCCTACAAGCAGGCCGCACGCGATCTGCGCACGCTCGCCGACAGCCTGGAACGCCGGATCGAGGAGCGCACCGGCGATCTGCGCGAGGCCAAGGGCGAAGCCGAGCGCGCCAATCGCTCCAAGACCCGCTTCGTCGCCGCCGCGGTGCACGATCTGCTGCAACCGCTGAACGCCGCGCGCATGTACCTGTCTTCGTTGCGCCGGCGCGTCGACGCCGAGAGCGCAGAGGTGATCGAGCATATCGATGCGGCGCTGTCGGCGCAGGACGACATCCTGGCCAGCCTGCTCGACATCGCGCGTCTGGAGTCCGGCGCGCTGCAGGTACGGCGCGGCGCGTTCCCGCTGGCGCACTTGTTCGCGGCCATCGAGGGCCCGTTCCGGATCCTGGCCCAGGCCCGCGGCCTGCGCCTACATGTGCTCGCCAGCCGCGCCGTGGTCGACAGCGACGAAGCGCTGCTGCGCCGGATCGTGCAGAACTTCGTCTCCAACGCGCTGCAGTTCACTCCGCGCGGCGGCCGCATCGTGCTGGGCGCGCGCCGCACGTCCACCGGTGTGCGAGTGGAAGTATGGGACAGCGGTACCGGCATTCCGGAAAGCAAGCTCGAAACCATCTTCGAGGAGTTCCAGCGCCTGGACACCGGCATGGATGCGCCCGCGCGCGGCGCCGGCCTGGGCCTGGCGATCGTGCACCGCATCGCGCTGCTGCTCGAACACCCGGTGCGCGTGCGCTCCTGGCCGGGACGCGGCAGCGTGTTCTCGGTCGAGCTGCCCTACGGCGATGCGGCGGCGGTCGCCGCGCCGCAGCCGAGCGCGGAAGCGAACGATTCGCCGCTGCTGGGCCGCCGGGTCTGGGTCGTCGACGACGATCCGGCCTCGCGCGACGCCGCCACGCGCCTGCTCACGGACTGGGGCTGCGCGGTGACTTCGGCGCGTTCGGCCGCGGATGCGGAGATGCAGGCGCGGATCGCGCCGATGCCGGAACTGCTGTTGCTCGACTACCGCCTCGGCGAGGACACCGGCATGGCCCTGGCGCCGCGCCTGCACCGCGCCTGGCAGGCGCTGCCGGCGATCGTGCTGATGTCGGGCGACGCCGACCCGGGCCTGCGGCAACGCGCGGAAGAACTGGGCTGGAGCTTCCTGCCCAAGCCGCTGCGGCCGGCGGCATTGCGGGCCTTGATCACACGCGCATTGGCGATGCGTGGGCCGCGCGAGTAATTCCCTTATCCACTGACGTCGTCATCCGACGCCCCTGCCCCGCTCTCCAGCGACAGCCCCTTCACCAGCACCGCCGCCTGCGTACGCGAATGGCAGCCGAGTTTGCGCAGCACCGCGGTGACGTGGATCTTGACCGTGTTCTCGGCCAGCGACAGTTCGTGCGCGATCTGCTTGTTGAGCAGGCCGTCGGCCATGCGCATCAGCACCCGCAACTGCTGCGGCGTGAGCTGGGCCAGGCGTTCGGCGAGCTGCGCATCGGCCTCGTTGCGCTCGGCCTGCTGCGGCGGAAACCACAGGCCGCCGGCCAGCACCGTGGTCACGGCTTCGTGCAGGGCTTCGGCCGGCGCGGATTTGGACACGAAACCGGCGGCGCCGAACTGCTGGGCGCGGCGGATCGTACGCGGGTGGTCGTCGGAGGACACGATCAGCACCGGCACCTCCGGGCGTTCGCCGCGCAGGTAGACCAGCGAGGAAAACCCCATCGCGCCGGGCATGGTCAGGTCCAGCATCGCCAGATCGAAGGGCTCGCCGCCGGCGACCGCGGCTTCCAGCGCGCTGCGGCTGGCGACTTCGGCGATCTGCGCGCCGTGCGCGATCGCGGCCAGCGCGTGCCGCAACGCCGCCCGGAACATCGGGTGGTCGTCGGCGATCAGCAGGCGCAGGCTGGTGTCCATCGGTGGGTGGTTCCGCGCGCCCGCTCGGCGCAGTCCGATCCTACACGCCGGCCGCCGCAGGGGCTGCGCGGCGCGCAAAAAAACAGGGCGGCCGAAGCCGCCCTGCGATGTCGCGATGTTGCGGTGGAACCGGTCCGCAGGATCAGCCCAGCAGGTGGGCGACGCCGGCGCGCTCTTCTTCGAGCTCGGCCAGGGTCTTGTCCATGGCGGCGCGGCTGAAGGCATCGACTTCGAGGCCCTCGACGCGGGTGTACTCGCCGTTGGCGGTGATCACCGGCACGCCGTACATCACCGTCTCCGGGATGCCGTAGCTGCCGTCGGACGGCACGCCCATGGTCACCCACTTGCCGTTGCTGCCCAGCACCCAGTCGCGGATGTGGTCGATCGCGGCATTGGCGGCCGAAGCGGCCGAGGACAGGCCGCGCGCTTCGATGATCGCCGCGCCGCGCTTGCCGACCTGCGGGATGAAGGTGTTGGCGTTCCAATCGGCGTCGCCGATCTTGTCCTTCAGCGACTGGCCGTTGACCGTGGCGAAGCGGTAGTCCGGGTACATGGTCGGGCTGTGGTTGCCCCACACGATCAGGTTTTCGATGTCGCCCACGGCGACGCCGGCCTTGGCGGCGAGCTGGCTCAGCGCGCGGTTGTGGTCCAGGCGCAGCATCGCGGTGAAATTCTTGGCCGGCAGGTCCGGCGCCGACTTCATGGCGATGTAGGCGTTGGTGTTGGCCGGGTTGCCGACCACCAGCACCTTGACGTTGCGCGAAGCGACCTTGTTCAGCGCGGCGCCCTGGGCGGTGAAGATCTTGGCGTTCTCCAGCAGCAGGTCCTTGCGCTCCATGCCTGGGCCGCGCGGACGCGCGCCGACCAGCAGGGCGATGTCGGCGTCCTTGAATGCGACTTCGGCGTCGTCGGTGCCGACCATGCCGGCCAGCAGCGGGAACGCGCAGTCTTCCAGCTCCATCATCACGCCCTTGAGCGCGGCCTGGGCCTTGTCCAGCGGCAGCTCCAGCAGCTGCAGGATCACGGGCTGGTCCTTGCCCAGCATTTCGCCGGAGGCGATGCGGAACAGCAGCGAGTAGCCGATCTGGCCGGCAGCACCGGTGACGGCAACGCGGACGGGAGTCTTCATGGGGGTGGTTCCTTACGCTGGAGTGAGATGCGGGCGAACCCGCTTCAGTAAATGGAGTAACCCAGAGGGGTCAGTTTTTCCTTGAGCGCGTCGGTCTGGTAGCCGTGGATCACGTCCTGGCCGATCACGGTCACCGGCACGCCGTTCGAGCCGAGCGCACGCGCCGCGCGCTCGCCTTCCGGTGTATCGACGTCGAGCACGCGATAACGCACGTTCGCCTGCTCGAAGTCCTTCTGCTGCTTGCGGCAGTAGCCGCACCATTCCGCCGCCAGCATCACGATCTTGGTCTGTCCGGTGAGCTGGCGCGGGTCGTCCGGATGCAGCTGCTGCGGTCCGGCGCCGAGCATCGCCGCGACGTCGCCGCCCAGCGCCTTGTAACCGACCACGCCGAGCGCGAGCGCGCCGGCGATCCACAGGACGGTGACCACGCGCATGCCGGAATTCCTTCTTCGATCGCCGCTGACGGTTCCGCGCCGGACTCAGACGAGTTCGGCGAAGAACTCCTGGAAGCGCTGCAGGCCCGGCGCCAGCTGCGGCGTCGGACAGGTGTAGCTGATGCGCAGCGCGCGCGGCTCGCCGAACGCCGAACCCGGTACGCAGGCCACGCCCTTGGTTTCCAGCAGCGCGTTGCACAAGTCCATGTCGTTGCCGATCTTCAGGCCGCTGGGCGCGTGGGTCTTGCCGAACGCGACGCTGATGTCCGGGAACACGTAGAACGCGCCTTGCGGACGCGGGCAGACCACGCCCGGGATCGCGTTCATCACCGCCATGACCTGGTCGCGCTTGGCCTGGAACTCCGCGCACTTCTGGGTCGGGATGTCCTGCGGACCGTTCAGCGCCGCGACCGCGGCCGCGGTGACCATCTCCGGGATGTTGGTGATGTGGTTGGAATTCATCGTGGTCAGAGCCTGGGCCACGGACTCCGGACCGGCCATGAAGCCCACGCGCCAACCCGGCATGCCGTAGGTCTTGGACAGCGAGTCGAGGAAGATCACGCGGTCGCGCAGCTCGGGGCGCGCGTGCACGAAGTTGTGGTAGCCCACGCCGTCGAACACCATGCGGTTGTAGATGTCGTCGGTGATGACCCAGGTGTCCGGATACTTCACCAGCACATCGGCCAGCGCGTCGATCTCGTCCTTGCCGTAGACCATGCCGGTCGGGTTGGACGGGTTGTTGAACAGGAACACCCTGGGCTTGCGCGCCAGCGCGGCGTCGAGCTGCGCGGGGGTGAGCTTGTAGTCCTGCTCGGCCGGGCACGGCAGCAGATCGATCTTGGCGTTGACGATCTCGGCGATGTCGAGATAGCTGGTCCAGTACGGGGTCGGGAAGACGATGGTGTCGCCTTCGTCCAACAGCGCCTCGGCGATGTTGTAGATCACGTGCTTGGCGCCGATGCCGGTGGCGACGTTGACGCGGCCGTAGCCGGTCAGGCCGATCTTGCCGATGTGCTCCAGGAAGGCGTCGAGCAGCGCGTCGGCGCCGCGGTTGCTGCCGTACTGGCCGCTGTCCTTGCTCAGCGCCTCGCGCACGGCGGCGTAGACGTGCTCGCCGGGCAGGAAGTTGGGAACGCCGATCGAGAAGCTGATGATGTCGCGGCCTTCGGACTTGAGCCGCTTGGCCTTTTCGGCGACCTGCATGATCGCGCTGGGCTTGGCGCGACCGATGCGCCGGGCAAGCTGGGGCATCGTGAAACCTCGTGGGGTGGTGTACGACGGATGCGGGGAGGGGTGCGAACGAACGAGCTGCGTTCGGTGTCCGAATGCATCCGGAACCACCGGAATCGAGCCCCAAAATGGTAGCACAGCGGCATCCGCGCGCCGGCCGGCGCGGGCTGGCGACGCCAGCGGCGACGGTGCCTGCGTGGGTGCCGGCGGGACTCGACCGCTTATCGGTGCGGGACGGCGCGGAAACTCCACTCGCGGCCGCGGTGAGACTGCGCCGCGGTGGAAAACACTGTGGGAGCGGCGTAAGCCGCGATTCGACCCGCCCTGGGGCCTCGATCGCGGCTTACGCCGCTCCCACAGGAAGCCGGGCGGTGCCGGCGGGCCGCCGCGGCCGGATCGACCGCGGGGCCTGGTGCCTCAAGATACTGGCGAACCGGCAAGATCTGGCCCGTCGAATCAGGCCCGTCGAATCAGGCCAGTAGGATCAGGCCCGTCAGATCAGGCCCGTCAGATCAGGCCGACAGGATCTTGTTCCACTCGGCGACGCGGTCGGCCTTGGCGGCCAGCGCGGCGGCGGCATCGCCCTCGATCTTCACCGAATTGATCTTGTCGCCCTGCTTGACGGCGTCGACCACGTCCAGGCCTTCGACGACTTTGCCGAACACGGTGTGCTTGCCGTCCAGCCACGGGCAGGCGATGTGGGTGATGAAGAACTGGCTGCCGTTGGTGCCCGGGCCGGCGTTGGCCATGGACAGAACGCCGCGCTCGTGGGGCAGGCCGTTGCGGGTCTCGTCTTCGAAGCGGTAGCCGGGGCCGCCGGTGCCGGTGCCCTGCGGGCAGCCGCCCTGGACCATGAAGTCGGCGATCACGCGATGGAAGTTCAGGCCGTCGTAGAAGCCGCGCTGGGCCAGATTGACGAAGTTGGCGACGGTCAGCGGCGCCTTGTCGGCGGCGAGCTCGATGCGGATCGGGCCGCGGTCGGTGTCGAAAGTGGCGATCAGGCTCATAGCCGTCTCCTGGGCAGTGGATGGGGGTGTCGGGTCCGGAAACCTGCCGCCGACATGGCGACGGACCGGCCAATTCCCAAGCATACCCCACCCCGTTCAGCTGAATGGGCAGCTTTAGCTATAGACAGGTATAATGGTCGGCTTCTTCCGGCCTTCACGCTCTTCACAAAGAGCGCTCTTCGCATGTCCATCCAAAACCTTCGCAATATCGCCATCGTCGCTCACGTCGACCATGGCAAGACCACGCTCGTCGACTGCCTGCTCAAGCAGTCGGGGACCCTGTCGGAACGTACGGTTTTGGCCGAACGCGCGATGGACAGCAACGACCAGGAAAAGGAACGTGGCATCACGATCCTGGCCAAGAACACCGCCATCACCTGGCAGGGCAACCGCATCAACATCGTCGACACCCCGGGACACGCCGACTTCGGCGGCGAGGTCGAGCGCGTGCTGTCGATGGTCGACTCGGTGCTGATCCTGGTCGACGCGATGGACGGCCCGATGCCGCAGACCCGCTTCGTCACCCAGAAGGCCTTCGCGATGGGCTTCAAGCCGATCGTGGTGGTCAACAAGATCGACCGCCCGGGCGCGCGTCCGGACTGGGTCATCGACCAGGTGTTCGACCTGTTCGACAAGCTCGGCGCGACCAACGAGCAGCTCGACTTCCCGATCGTCTACGCCTCGGCCCTGCACGGCTACGCCAGCCTGGACGACAGCGCCCGCGACGGCGACATGACCCCGCTGTACGAAGCGATCATGAAGCACGTGGCGCCGCCGCAGGTCGACCTCGACGGTCCGTTCCAGATGCGCATCAGCCAGCTGGACTACAGCAACTTCGTCGGCCTGATCGGCATCGGCCGCATCCAGCGCGGCAAGGTCCGCCGCAACATGCCGGTCAGCGTGGTCGACCGCGAAGGCAAGAAGCGCCAGGGCAAGGTCCTGCAGGTGCTCGGCTTCATGGGCCTGGAACGCATCGAGACCGAGGAAGCCGAGGCCGGCGACATCGTCGCGATCTCCGGCGTGGCCGACCTGAGCATCTCCGACACCGTTTGCGCGCTCGACACTCCGGAGGCGCTGCCGGCGCTGACCGTGGACGAGCCGACGATCAGCATGACCTTCCAGGTGAACAACTCGCCGTTCGCCGGCCACAAGGAGCTCAGCGGCGGCAAGTTCCTCACCAGCCGCCAGCTGCGCGAGCGCCTGGAGCGCGAAACCCTGCACAACGTGGCGCTGAAGGTCGAGGAAGGTTCCGATCCGGACAAGTTCCTGGTCTCCGGCCGCGGCGAGCTGCACCTGTCGGTGCTGATCGAGAACATGCGCCGCGAAGGCTTCGAGCTGGCGGTGTCGCGCCCGGAAGTCATCATCAAGGAAATCGACGGCCAGCTGATGGAGCCGGTCGAGCAACTGGTGGTCGACATCGAAGAGCAGCACCAGGGCGGCGTCATGGAGAAGCTCGGCGTCCGCAAGGGCCAGCTCAAGAACATGGAGTCCGACGGCAAGGGTCGCGTGCGTCTGGATTACATGATCCCGGCCCGCGGTCTGATCGGCTTCCAGAACGAGTTCCGCACCCTGACCCAGGGTTCGGGCCTGCTGTTCCACGTGTTCGACCATTACGGTCCGAAGGAAACCGGCGCGATCGCCAAGCGCATCAACGGCGTGATGATCGCCAATGCCGCCGGCACCACCCCGGCCTACTCGCTCGGACCGCTGGAAGAGCGCGGCCGCCTGTTCGCCGCCGAAGGCGACCAGGTGTACGAAGGCCAGCTGGTCGGCATCCACTCCAAGGACAACGACCTGACCGTCAACGCGATCAAGCCCAAGCCGCTGACCAACATGCGCGCCTCGGGCAAGGACGACGCGATCAAGCTGACCCCGGCAATCAAATACACGCTGGAACAGGCCCTGGACTTCATCGAGGACGACGAGCTGGTCGAAGTCACCCCGAAGGAAATCCGCCTGCGCAAGAAGTTCCTCACCGAAAGCGATCGCAAGCGCGCTTCGCGCGCGGCCTGATCGCGGCCAGGCGGCGCAACCGAACGCACCGCGTGAGCGAAGAAACGCACTACGACCCGCGACCGCAGGCCCACCCGGGCCTGCACGTGATCGCCCTGGTCGAAGCCGGCAAGGGACTGCTGGCGCTGCTCGCCGCGAGCGGCCTGGAACTGCTGGGTCCGGCGCCGCTGCAGCGCTGGATCCACGAACTGATCGCGCGCTTCCACCTCAATCCCGAACACGGTGGACTGGCCAAGTTCGCCGATGCGATCAGTCCGCACTCGGTGCACCTGGCCGCGGCGGTGGTGCTGGCCTACGGCGCGCTGCACGTGGTCGAAGCCTGGGGCCTATGGCGCGCCAAGGCCTGGGCCTCGTGGCTGGGTTGCATCGGCGCCGCCGCCTATCTGCCTTTCGACCTCTACGCCCTGTACAAGCACCCCGGCTGGATCGCGGTGGCGGTGCTGGCGATCAACCTGATCGTGGTCTGGGTGCTGGGCCGCGACCTGTTCAAACGCCGCCACTGAAGCGGCGCCCTCGCCTTCCCCCCAAAGCCGCACGCTGCCCGCGCTCGGGCATACTCCGCCCAGTCCAGGGCTGGGGAATGCCGATGCCGTTCTTGTCGAGACTCGCCGCGCCGACCCTGGCGCTGGTACTGAGCGCCTGCGCGATGGCGCCGGCCGCGGGCAACCTCGCTCCCGCTGAATCCGCGGCCGACCAAGCCGTCGCGACCAGCGTCGTCGCCGATCCGCACGGCATCGCCGAAGCCGACATCGAGCAGCTCGCCGCCCTGCAACGCGACGGCAAATTGAGCAGCGTCCAGCTGACCCAGGCCTACCTCGACCGCATCGCCGCGCTCGACGACGCCGGGCCCACGCTCAACGCGGTGATCGAACTCAACCCCAACGCCCTGCTCGAAGCCGGCCGCCTCGACGCCGAACGCAAGGCCGGCAAGTTGCGCGGGCCGCTGCACGGCATCCCGGTGCTGATCAAGGACAACATCGACGCCACCCCGATGGTCAATTCGGCCGGCTCGCTGGCCCTGGCCGAGCACCGGCCCAAGACCGACGCGCCGCTGGTCGTCGCGCTGCGCAGCGCCGGCGCGGTGATCCTGGGCAAGACCAACCTCAGCGAATGGGCCAACTTCCGCTCCACCCATTCGATGTCGGGCTGGAGCGCGCGCGGCGGCCTGACCCGCAACCCTTACGCGCTGGACCGCAGCGCCTGCGGCTCCAGCAGCGGCACCGGCTCGGCGATCGCCGCCAGCCTGGCCGCGGTCGGCGTCGGCACCGAGACCGACGGCAGCATCCTCTGCCCCGCGGCCATGAACGGCCTGGTCGGCCTCAAGCCCAGCGTGGGCCTGATCAGCCGCGCCGGCATCATTCCGATCTCGGCCAGTCAGGACACCCCCGGCCCGATGACCCGCAGCGTCGCCGACGCCGCGCGCTTGCTCAGCGTGATGGCCGCGGCCGACGCCGGCGGCGATGCGGCTGCGAAAGCCGCGAGCGGGCATCGACTGGACGACTACACCAGCGCGCTCGATCCCGGCGCGCTCAAGGGCGCGCGCATCGGCTTCCTGCACGAGTCCGGCGTCGGCTACCAGCGCGAACTCAACGCCGCGCTGGAACGCGCGATCGCGACCCTGCGCAAGGCCGGCGCCACCGTCATCGACGTCGAGATCCCGACCGCCGGGCAATGGGACGAGGCCGAGTACGAAGTGCTGCTGTACGAATTCAAGGACGGCCTGCAGCGCTATCTGCGCGACAGCAACGCACCGCTGCGCAGCCTGGACGAAGTGATCGCGTTCAACCGTGCCCACGCCGATCGGGAGTTGCACTACTTCGGCCAGGAGCATTTCGAACGCGCGGCCAAGCGCGGCCCGCTGAGCGACGCGCGCTATCGCCAGGCCGCCGCCAAGGCGCGCCGGCTGGCCGGAGCGGAGGGCATCGACGCCGTGCTCAAGCGGCATAAGCTGGACGCGCTGATCGCGCCCGCCACCGGCCCGAGCTTCATCGTCGACCCGATCAACGGCGATCATTTCAATGGGGCCGGCTACGGCGCGGCCGCGGTCGCCGGTTATCCCAGCCTGACCGTGCCGATGGGCGACGCGCAGGGCCTGCCGCTCGGGCTGGTGTTCATGGGCCCGCGTTGGAGCGACGCGCGCTTGCTGTCGCTGGGTTACGCCTTCGAACAAGCCACCCAGGCACGCACGCCGCCGCGTTATCGGTCGACGCTTAGCCCGTGAGCGCCGGGTTCGCGGCGATCAGTCGCGCAAGAACGCGCTGGTCGTCGACCACAACGCGGTCCGCCGTGGCTGCAGATGCAGCCAGTGATTGCCGCCGGAAATCTTCACGTCGCGGCGTTCGGCCGCGCCGCTGAGCTCGGCGAACAAACGAGCCGCATCGGCATCGGTGGTGACGTGGTCCCACTCGCCTCGCACGATCAAGATCGGCTGGCGCACGCGGGCGTTGTCGACCAGATTCTCGCCGGCCCACAGCCGGTCGATATCGGCGATCGGCGCATTCGGAATCCGCACCGACGGCGGGCTGGGCGTGGCCGATTCCGGATCGGTGGCCAGATACGCCGCGCACCAGCGTTCGATCTCCTCCGCGCTCACCGGTGTGGGCGCGTCCGCCGGCAGCCCGGAGCGCTGACGCGGCCGTTGCTCCGCCGAGCCCATCAGCGCCCAGGCCGGCGCGGCCGCTTCTTCTCGCGGCCCTTCGCGGGTCGCCACCGGGCCGAACAACACCAGTTTGCTCACCGCCTCGGGATGCTCGATCGCCGCCTGCCGCGCCGGCAGCGTGCCCCAGGAATGGGCGATCAAATGGATCGGCGCGCGCGGACGTTGCCGGCGGATCGCGGCGATCGCCGCCGCGATCTGCGCGGCGGCCATGCGGTAGTCGCCCCAAGGCGGCGCCGAGTGCGGATCGGCGCCGAACACCGGCGGCCGCTCGGATTCGCCATAACCGGCGAAGTCCAAACCCCAGGCGTCGAAGCCTTGCGCCTGCAGATGATCCAGCCACGATACGCCCTGCATCCGCCAACCGACCGATAAATCGCAAGGGAACGTCGCGCCGTGCACATACAGCGCCACAGGACCGGCGGCCGACTGGCGCAGCAGCGATAAGCGCAGCGTGCGGCCGTCGTGAATCCAATCGACCGAGCAGCGTTCGCGGCGCGCGGGTACGCCGGCGGCCGCGCCCGGTAGCGCCGACATCGCCATCGCCAGCATCGGCAAGCGCATCAAATCGCGTCGTTTCATCGTAGCCACCGCCTCGGGAAGTGCCGCGATTGTGCGCACTTGCGCCACGGCAACGCTTCGACCAACATCGAACCATGCGAGCACGTCCCGCCGCCATGGCGCAGGCCACATCCGAACACGCCAGATCCGAGCAGGCTTTGGCCGAGATCGCCGCCGCGATCGGCGACCCGGCGCGCGCATCGATGCTGGTGACCTTGCTCGACGGCCGCAGCCGCAGCGCGGGCGAACTGGCCGCCGCTGCTGGCGTCGCGCCGCAGACCGCCAGCACCCACCTCGCCCGGCTCGCCGCGGCGGCGCTGATCGACACGGAAAAACAGGGCCGGCACCGCTATCACCGGCTCGCGTCCAGCGAAGTCGCCGATGCGGTCGAAGCCCTGCTGGGCCTGAGCGGAAATCTGACCGCTCGGCAATCTGGCGCGATCGCGCTCGGCCCCAAGGACGCTGCATTGCGTCACGCGCGCAGTTGCTACGACCATCTGGCCGGCGAACTCGCGGTGGCCGTGGCCGATGCCTGGCAACGCAACGGCTGGATCGCCGCGCAAGCGCAAGGCTGGACCTTGACGCCCGCCGGCGGCGAACGGATCGCACGCCTCGGCATCGCCCTACCCGATCCGAATCGACGCCGTCCTGGCCTGCGCGCTTGCCTGGATTGGAGCGAACGCCGCCCGCACATCGGCGGACAACTCGGCACCAATCTGCTCGATGCCTGTCTGGCCCAGGGACTGCTGCGTCGGCGGCGCAACTCGCGCAGCCTCGACGTCACCGATGCCGGCGCGCGCGTCTTGCGCGATTGGGCCCGGCCGGTCTGAATGCCGGAGTTTCGCGGCGACGGCGTAGCGCAAGCCGGCATTTTCGGACGCCACAAACACGAAGCCCGCCGATCGGCGGGCTTCGCATTACCGCTTCATCGAGCGATCAAGCCGGCGCGGCGATCTGAGCCTGCTTGCGCACGATCAGCATCGCCACTTCCAGCGCTTGCTCGTAGTTCAGGCGCGGATCGACGGTGGAGTGGTAGGCGCGTTCCAGATCGCTCTCGGTGATCTCGCGCGCACCGCCCAGGCATTCGGTCACGTCTTCGCCCGTCAGTTCCAGATGCACGCCGCCCAGACGGGTGCCGGCCGCGGCGTGCAGTTCGAAGGCCTGCTCGATCTCGCTGCGGATGTTGCGGAAACGGCGGGTCTTGTAACCGTTGCTGGTGCTTTCGGTATTGCCGTGCATCGGGTCGCAGACCCACAGCACGCGGCGACCATCGCGGCGCACCGCGTCCAGCAGCGGCGGCAGCTTGTCGGCGATCGTGCTCGCGCCCATGCGATGGATGAAGCTCAGCCGGCCCGGCTCGTCCTCGGGATTGAGCAGGTCGATGGTGCGCAGCAGCTGGTCCGGGGTGACCGACGGACCGACCTTGAGCGCAATCGGATTGCGGATGCCGCGGAAGTACTCGGCGTGGGCGCCATCGGCCGCGGCGGTGCGCATGCCGATCCACGGGTAGTGGGTGCTGAGATTGAAGTAGCCCCAGTGACGCGGCACCTGCCGGGTCAGCGACTCCTCGTAGGGCAGCAGCAGCGCTTCGTGCGAGGTGTAGAAGTCGACCCGGTTGAGGTTGTGCACCTCCGAGCCCGACAGCGTCTCCATGAAGCGCACCGCGTCGCCGATCGCGTTGACCATGCGCCGGTACTCGTCGGCCAGCGGCGAGTGGCCGACCCAGCTCAGGTTCCAGTACTCGGGATGGTGCAGGTCGGCGAAGCCGCCGTCGATCAGGGCGCGGACGAAATTCATCGTCATCGCCGAGCGCGCGTGGGCCTTGATCATGCGGCGCGGATCGGGACGGCGCGCGGCCTCGGTAAAGGCCGGCGCGTTGACCATGTCGCCGCGGTAGCTGGGCAGGGTCACCTCGCCGATGGTCTCGGTGTCGGCCGAACGCGGCTTGGCGTACTGGCCGGCGAAACGCCCGACCCGCACCACCGGCTTGCGCATGCCGTGCACCAGCACCAGGCTCATCTGCAGCAGCACCTTGAGCCGGTTGGAGATCACGTCCGAGGAGCACTGGTCGAAACTCTCTGCGCAGTCGCCGCCCTGGAGCAGGAAGCGCTTGCCTTCCTGGGCCTCGGCCAGCTGCTGCTTGAGCGCGAGGATCTCCCACGAGGTCACCAGCGGCGGCAGGTTGCGCAGCTCCTGCAGAGCGTCGGACAGCTCGGCCGCGTCCGGATAGGTCGGCAACTGCAGCGCGGTGCGCTCGCGCCAGGACGTCGGGGTCCAGTTGGCGGGCAGATTGACGGCTCGGAGGTTGCGGTCGGTGGCGCTCATTTCCTTGGATCCAGTGGTTGCGGGGCGAAAGTGCGGGAGGGTTTCGCGAACGGCGCGGCGGCGCTTAGGCGGCGGCGCGCTTGCGAAACGAAGCGTAGGCCGCCCAGGCGGCCAGCACGAGGAAGCAGATCAGGCTCCAGGCCGGCATCGCCAGGCCCAGGAAAGTCCAGTCGACCGCCGCGCATTCGCCCGAGCCGGTCATGACCTTGCGGATCACGCCGGTGATCGGCATGGCCTCGAGCATGTAGTCCAGGCCGGGGCCGCAGGCGGGCACCTGGTCCGGCGGCAGGTGCTGCAGGCGCACGTGGTTGCCGGCGACGAGGATCCCGCCCAGCGCGGCCAGCAGCGAGAACACGCCGTAGGTCTTGCGGGCGCGCGCGGTCTTGGGACCGTGGATCGCGCCGACCAGGAACACCAGGCCCAGGGCGAAGAACGCCACGCGCTGGAAGATGCACAGCGGGCACGGCTCCAGGCCGTCGTGCAGTTGCAGGTAGAACGCATAGCCCAGTAGCCCGGCGCAGGCGAGGAAGCCCAGCAGGTACTGGCGGCGGAACGAGGCGGACAGCGGACTGGCGGTCATGGTTATCACCTTACGTCGTGGGCAGCGCCGTGCCTAGCCGCAGCGGCGCCGGTTCGGTTATGACGACAGAAGACTCCGACAGGCGGCGAAAGTTGCCTGGGTCGTTGCCCGCGAAACCGTTGCCGTCGTAACCGTCCCCAAAATGCAAAAACCCCGGCCTGGGCCGGGGCTTTCACGCGCGCCGCCGCTTGCGCGACGGTGCGGCTTATTGCGATGGATCGGGCCGTCGATTACTCGGCGGCTTCCGGGCGATCGACCAGCTCGACGTAGGCCATCGGCGCGTTGTCGCCAGCGCGGAAACCGCACTTGAGGATGCGCAGGTAACCGCCCGGACGCGACTGGTAGCGCGGACCCAGGGTCGTGAACAGCGTGCCCACGGCTTCCTTGTCGCGCAGGCGCGAGAAAGCCAGGCGGCGGTTGGCGACGCCGTCGGTCTTGGCGAGCGTGATCAGCGGCTCGGCAACGCGACGGAGTTCCTTGGCCTTGGGCAGGGTGGTGCGGATGAGGCCGTGCTTGATGAGGGACGCAGCCATGTTGGTGAACATCGCATCGCGATGGGCACTGGTGCGGCTGAACTTACGTCCGGACTTCTGGTGGCGCATGGTCGTGATTCCTAATGAATGCTGTCGCTATTGAGATTCGCTGTCGCCTTCATGGCGTTGTTGCATGGACTGCGGTTGGTCCGAGCCCGGTCGTCCTGATCGGGCATCGTCGCGAGCCTTCGGGCGCGTCGACGTGTGTGTTGCGGCGTTGCGTATTGCGGTGATGCGAACCTTGCCGATGGATCGAGAGGCCACGCTTCGGCTAGCTTCGGCGTGGACTCTCTGCGTTCCCCTGCCCGGCGCAGCGCGCCGGGCGTTCGCCCCAGCCGCGCGGCAGTGCCGCGCAGGCGAGGCTGAGATTCACCCCATCATGCCGTGCTGGGCGATGCCGGCCGGCGGCCAGTTTTCCAGCTTCATGCCGAGGGACAGGCCGCGCTGAGCCAGCACTTCCTTGATCTCGGTGAGCGACTTCTTGCCCAGGTTCGGGGTCTTGAGCAGCTCGACTTCGGTCTTCTGGATCAGATCGCCGACGTAGTAGATGCTCTCGGCCTTGAGGCAGTTGGCCGAACGAACGGTGAGCTCGAGATCGTCGATCGGACGCAGCAGGATCGGATCGATGCCGCTGGTGGCCGGCTTCGCCGCACCGCGGTCGCGGTGGGTGAAATCGCCGAACACCGACAGCTGGTCGGTGAGGATGTCGGCGGCGGTGCGCACGGCTTCCTCAGCGTCGATCGTGCCGTTGGTTTCGATGTCCAGCACCAACTTGTCGAGGTCGGTACGCTGTTCGACGCGCGCGGCTTCGACGGCATAGGCGACGCGACGGACCGGCGAGAAGCTGGCATCCAGCATCAGGCGGCCGATGGTGCGGGTTTCTTCGTCCGGACGACGACGCGCGGCGGCCGGCTGGTAGCCGAAACCACGCTCGATCTTCAGACGCATGTTGATCGCCGTATCCTTGGTCAGGTGGCAGATCACGTGCTCGGTGTTCAGGATCTCGACGTTGTGGTCGGTCTTGATATCACCCGCGGTCACGATGCCCGGGCCCTGCTTGGCCAGCGACAGGGTGGACGCGTCGCCGGTGTGCATGCGGATGGCGACGTCCTTGAGGTTCAACAGGACTTCGAGCACGTCCTCTTCGAGACCTTCAACGGTGGTGTATTCGTGGAGCACGCCGTCGATTTCGACTTCGGTGATGGCGAAACCCGGGATCGAAGACAGCAGCACACGGCGCAGCGCATTGCCGAGGGTGTGGCCGTAGCCGCGTTCCAGCGGCTCGATCACGACCTTGGCGCGATTGCCGGCAAGGCGTTCGATCTGGGGACCGCGCGGACGCAGTACCTGGTTGGCGGTAACCGTCATGTTTCGGTGTCTCCTGCGAGGCCCCGGCGGACCGGGGCTTCAAAAGATAATTACTTCGAGTACAGCTCGACGATCAGCGCTTCGTTGATATCGGCCGGCAGATCGGCACGATCCGGCACAGCCTTGAACACACCGCTGAACTTCTTGCTGTCGACCTCGACCCACGACGGCGAGAGATCCATCTGCGAAGCCACGGTCAGGGATTCCTGCACGCGCAGCTGCTTCTGGGCACGCTCGGACAGCGCGATCGCGTCGCCGGCCTTGACCTGGTAGGACGGCAGGTTGACGGACTTGCCGTTGACCGTGACGCCGCGGTGCGAGACCAGCTGACGGGCGGCCGGACGGGTCACTGCGAAGCCCATGCGGTAGATCACGTTGTCGAGACGCGTCTCCAGGAGCTGAAGCAGGTTCTCGCCGGTGTTGCCCTTCTTGGTCGAGGCCTTCTTGTAGTAGTTGCGGAACTGGCGTTCCAGCAGGCCGTAGATACGCTTGACCTTCTGCTTCTCGCGAAGCTGGGTGGCGTAGTCGGACAGCTTGCCCTTGCGGGCGGTGGGGCCGTGTTGGCCGGGCTTCTGCTCGAGCTTGCACTTCGAATCGAGTGCACGAGCGGACGACTTCAAGCCGAGGTCGGCGCCTTCGCGACGAGCGAGCTTACAGGTGGGACCAATATAACGAGCCATTTTTCTTCAGCTCCTCAGACGCGACGCTTCTTCGGCGGACGGCACCCGTTGTGCGGGATAGGCGTCACGTCGATGATGTTCATGATCTTGTAACCGACGTTGTTCAGCGAACGAACGGCGGACTCACGACCCGGACCCGGGCCCTTGATGCGCACTTCCAGCGACTTCACGCCGTAGTCGAGCGCAGCACGGCCGGCCTTTTCGGCGGCAACCTGGGCTGCGAACGGGGTCGACTTACGCGAGCCGCGGAAACCCGCGCCGCCCGAAGTCGCCCACGAGAGCGCATTGCCCTGGCGGTCGGTGATCGTGATGATCGTGTTGTTGAAAGAAGCGTGGACGTGGGCGATGCCGTCGGTGACGACGCGCTTGATCTTCTTCTTGGTTTTTGCAGCTGCCGGCTTAGCCATGGTTTGACCCCTTACTTCCTGATGGCCTTACGCGGACCCTTGCGGGTACGTGCATTGGTACGCGTGCGCTGACCGCGCAGCGGCAAGCCGCGGCGGTGACGCAGGCCGCGGTAGCAGCCCAGGTCCATCAGACGCTTGATAGCGATACCGACCTCGCGACGCAGGTCGCCTTCAACCACGTACTTACCGACTTCGGCGCGCAAGCGCTCGACTTCCGGTTCGGACAGGTCACGAATCTTCGTCGAAGAATTCACGCCCGCGGCATCGCAGACCTTCTTCGAACGAGTACGGCCGATGCCGTAAATGCTTTGCAACCCGACCCAGACATGCTTCTGGGCAGGCAAGTTGACGCCCGCAATACGCGCCATAACGCGATCTCCAACTGAGTTTGGCGGCCAGGGCGGATTAACCCCGGCGAGTGAACTGGAAATTTTAACAAGGTCTCGGGTTAATAGGAAGCCCCGCGGCGTCAGGGACGCCACGGAACCACGGCATGGGGAGTGTGCCCATGCTCCGGCGACGAACCAGGACTGGCTGAATAGGGCGATCCCGCCCTACTCGCCCCGCGCGCTACTCTGGCGCGCGGAATGGTCCTGGCTCACCCGCGCGCGAGACCGCCGCGCGAGCCGCCCTTCAAGTTCGCCTTCTTCAACAGGCTCTCGTACTGATGGGACATCAGATGAGCCTGGATTTGAGCGATGAAATCCATCACCACGACCACGACGATCAGCAACGAGGTGCCGCCGAAGTAGAACGAGGTGCCCAGTTGGGTGCGCATGATCTCCGGGAGGAGACAGACGATCACCAGATAAGCCGCACCGGCCGCCGTGAGGCGGGTCAGTACGCCGTCGACATAGTCGGCCGTCGCCTTGCCCGGACGGATGCCCGGAATCAGCGCGCCCGACTTCTTCAGATTGTCGGCCGTTTCCTGCGAGTTGAACACCAGCGCCGTGTAGAAGAAGGCGAAGCCGATGATCAGGGCCGCGTACAGGATCATGTGCAGCGGCTCGCCCGGATTCAGCCACTGGCTGACCCGCTGCAACCAGGTCGCCGAGCTGCTCTGGCTGAACCAGGTCGCCGCCGTCGCCGGGAACATCACGATGCTCGAGGCGAAGATGGCCGGGATCACGCCCGACATGTTCAGCTTCAGGGGCAGGAACGAGGACTGGTTCATGTAGGCGTTACGACCGCCCTGACGGCGGGCGTAGTTCACCGTGATCCGGCGCTGTCCGCGCTCGACGAACACCACAAGGTAGGTGAACACCAGGACGATAGCCACCACCGCGATCGCGGTCATGGGGTTCATGGTGCCGTCGTTGATCTGGGTGAACATCGTCACCACCGCGGCAGGCAGGCCCGCGACGATGCCGGCGAAGATGATCAAGGACACGCCGTTGCCGATACCGCGCTCGGTCACCTGCTCGCCGATCCACATCAGGAACATGGTGCCCGCGGTCAACGCGAGCACCGCGGTCAGGATGAAGCCCGGACCCGGGTTATAGACCACCGGAATGCCCTGGCTCGCGCCGCCGGCCTGCAAGGCCGTCGCGATACCCCAGGCCTGGAACACGGCCAGGGGGATCGCACCCATGCGCGACCACTGGTTGATCTTGCGCCGGCCCGACTCGCCTTCCTTCTGGATGGCTTTCAGGCTGGGCACGATCTGCACCAGCAGCTGCACGATGATCGACGCCGAGATGTACGGCATCACGTTCAACGCGAACAGGCTGAAACGGTGAAGGGCGCCGCCCGAGAACATGTTGAACATGTCCACGATCGTGCCCTTCTGCGACTCCATGAGCTTGAGCATCGCTTCGGGATTGACGCCCGGCACCGGGATGTAGCAACCGATGCGATAGACGATCAATGCGCCGACTACGAACAGCAGACGTTGGCGAAGCTCGGTGAATTTACCGAGTCCGCCGCCGAGACCGGCCATCGCGTTGCTGCTCCGCGCCATGTATCGCTTACTCCTCGACCTTGCCGCCGGCCGCTTCGATCGCGGCCTTCGCACCGGCCGTGGCCAGCACGCCCTTGAGCACGAACGCCTTGTTCAGCTCGCCCTTCTTGACGATCTTCGCCTGCTTGGCCGTGGTCGGAACCAGCTTGGCCGCGAGCAGCTTGGCGAAATCGATCTCACCGGCTTCCAGCTTGTCCAGCTGGTAGGACAGCACTTCGGCGGTGTCCTTGGCGGTCTTGGAGCGGAAGCCGATCTTCGGCAGACGACGCTGCATCGGGGTCTGGCCGCCTTCGAAGCCGGCCTTGATCTTGCCCTTGCCCGAACGAGCGAACGAACCCTTGTGGCCGCGGCCCGCGGTCTTGCCGAGGCCCGAACCGATACCGCGACCGACGCGCTTGCGGTCTTCGCGGGCGCCGTCAGCCGGCTTGAGTGTATTGAGACGCATGATGTTCTCCTTAGCCCTCGACCTGAACCAGGTAGTGGACCGTGTTGATCAGGCCACGAACCTGCGGGCTGTCTTTCAGCGTCCGCACGTCGTTGAGCTTGTTCAGGCCGAGCGCCTTCACCGACAGGCGGTGACGCGACTGACAGCCACGCAGACCCTTGACCAGGCGCACGGTGACCGTGCCGCCTTCGACGGGCTTGTTCTCAGCCTTAGCCATGGTTGAGATCCTCCACCTTCTTGCCGCGCTTGGCAGCGATCTTGGCCGGCGAATGCATGCCGGTCAGACCCTTCAGCGTGGCGCGAACCAGGTTGATCGGGTTACGCGAACCGGTGGCCTTGGCCAGCACGTTCTTGACACCGACCGCTTCGAGCACGGCGCGCATCGCGCCGCCGGCGATCACGCCGGTACCTTCCGACGCCGGCTGCATGAACACATGCGCCGCGCCGTGGCCCGACTTCACGGCGTGCCACAAGGTGCCGTTGTTCAGATCGACGTTGTTCATCGCCTTGCGGGCGTATTCCATCGACTTCTGGATGGCGACCGGCACTTCGCGCGCCTTGCCGTAGCCGAAGCCGACCTTGCCGTTGCCGTCGCCCACCACCGTCAGTGCGGTGAAGGTGAACTGGCGACCGCCCTTGACGGTCTTGCTGACGCGGTTGACCGCGATCAGCTTCTCGATCATGCCGTCGTCGATCTCTTCGCGGTTACGGTCGCGATCACGACCCCGCGGTGCACGCTGTTCTTCAGCCATTTCGATATCTCGTTGATTTATGGGATTTGCGGCGTCGCCGCTTATGGTTGTGATATGGATCGGGTGACGCGACCAGGACGGGAACCCGTCCTGGCGCCCGGCGCAAACCGCGCCGGCAGCTGTCTCATTCAGGCGTGGGGACGCATCCCCTCGCCTTCAAGCTTAGAACTGCAGGCCGCCTTCGCGAGCCGCATCGGCCAGGGCCTTGATGCGACCGTGGTAGCGGTAACCCGAACGGTCGAACGCGACCTTCTCGATGCCGGCGGCCTTGGCCTTGGCGGCGATCGCGTGACCGACCTTGACGGCGGCGTCGGCGTTCTTGCCGTTCTTCAGGCCTTCCTTGACGTCGGCCTGGACGGTCGAGGCGGCAGCCAGGACCTTGGAACCGTCGGCGGTGAAGACCTGGGCGTACAGATGCTGACCGGTGCGCAGCACCGACAGGCGCGGCACGCCGAGTTCGCGGATGTGCGCGCGGGTGGACTTGGCGCGACGCAGACGGGCAATGTTCTTGTTCATGTTCTGATCTCCGAAAGCTGAAGGATGGTCGGCAGGGCCCGCTGGGGCCGTTGCGTTCCTTAGGCCTTCTTGGCTTCCTTGCGGATGATGACTTCGCCGGCGTACTTCACGCCCTTGCCCTTGTAGGGCTCCGGCGGACGGAAACCACGAATCTTGGCGGCGACTTCACCGACGCGCTGCTTGTCCGCGCCCTGGACCAGGATCTCGGTCTGGGTGGGGGTAGCGATGGTGATGCCTTCCGGGGCCTTGAACAGCACCGGGTGCGAGAAACCCAGCGCCAGGTTCAGGTCCTGGCCCTGCATCGAGGCACGGTAGCCGACGCCGACCAGCTCGAGCTTGCGCTCGAAGCCTTCGGAGACGCCCTTGACCATGTTCGCGAGGATGGCGCGCAGGGTACCCGTCAACGGGATCAGCGCGGCGTCCTCGGTGGTGAACACGGCTTCGCCGTTTTCGATCTGCAGGTTGATGGCGGCCGGCTTCGCGATCGACAGGGTGCCCTTCGGGCCCTTGGCGCTGACGTGGTCGGCCTGGATATTCAGTTCGACGCCCTTCGGGAGGGCGACCGGCTTCTTGGCAACTCGGGACATTGCGGTTACTCCCTTAGGCCACGAAGCACAGGACTTCACCGCCGACGCCCTGCTGGCGCGCCTGCGCATCGGTCATGATGCCTTTCGAGGTGGAGATGATGGCGACGCCCAGGCCACCGAGGACCTTGGGCAGCGCGTCCTTGCCGCGGTACTGGCGCAGGCCCGAACGGGAGTAGCGCTGGAGGCGCTCGATCACCGGCTTGCCTTCGTAGTACTTCAGCGAAATTTCGAGTTCGGCCTTGCCCGGACCGGTCTGGGTCACGCGCGAGTCCAGGATGTAACCCTCGTCCTTCAGCACGGCGGCGATGGCCACCTTCACCTTGGACGACGGCATCTTCACCGTCTGCTTCCGAACCGCGGCCGCATTCTTGATGCGGACCAGCATGTCGGCGATGGGATCAGTCATGCTCATTGAATATCACCTATGAGTAGCACCGATATCCGCGGGATTGCGAATTTCAGTAATAGATACAACGACTTACACTTTCTTCAACAGCGCCGCCGCGACCCGAGGGCCGCGGCGGTACAGCAGGAGAGCCGACTATGTTACCAGCTTGCCTTGCGAAGACCAGGCACGTCGCCGCGCATGGTGGCTTCGCGCAGCTTGTTGCGGCCCAGGCCGAACTTGCTGTAGACGCCGCGCGAACGGCCGGTCAGGACGCAGCGGTTGCGCTGACGGCACGGCGAAGAGTCGCGCGGCAGCTTCTGCAGCTTGACGGCCGCTTCCAGCTTCTCCTCGTACGAGGAGCTGTCGTTGGCGATGATCTTCTTCAGCGCATCGCGCTTGCCGGCGTACTTCTTCGCCAGCTTGGTCCGCTTGATGTCGCGGTTGACCATGGAGGTCTTAGCCATTGTGCAATCCTAGACTCAGTTGCGGAACGGGAAGCGGAAGGCTTCGAGCAGGGCCTTGGCCTCGGCATCGGTCTTCGCGGTCGTGGTGATCGCGATGTCCATGCCGCGCAGCGCGTCGACCTGGTCGAAATCGATTTCCGGGAAGATGATCTGTTCCTTGACGCCCATGTTGTAGTTGCCACGGCCGTCGAACGAACGACCCGACACACCGCGGAAGTCGCGCACGCGCGGCAGCGAGATGTTGACCAGGCGGTCCAGGAACTCGTACATCTTGGCGCGGCGCAGGGTGACCTTGGCGCCGATCGGCCAACCGTCGCGGATCTTGAACGAAGCGACCGACACGCGGGTCTTCGTCACGATCGGCTTCTGGCCGGCGATCTTGGTCATGTCGGCGACGGCATTTTCCAGGATCTTCTTGTTGGTCGCAGCCTCGCCCACGCCCATGTTCAGCGTGATCTTGGACAGGCGCGGCACTTGCATCGGGTTCTTGTAACCGAACTTCTCGGTCAGGGCAGGAACCACTTCTTTCTTGTAAAACTCTTCGAGCCGGGTGGTCATTTCAGCATTCCTCAGGCGTCAACCGCCTCACCGCTGGAGCGGAACACACGCAGTTTGCGTCCATCCTCCAGCACCTTGATACCGATGCGTTCGCCCTTGCCGGTGGCCGGGTTGAACAGCATGACGTTGGAAATGTGAATCGGCGCTTCGCGCTCGATCACGCCGCCCGGCTGGTTGGCCTGCGGATTCGGCTTGGTGTGGCGCTTGATGATGTTGATGTTCGACACGACGACTTTCTCGCCGAGTACGCGCACCACATCGCCCTTCTTGCCCTTGTCCTTGCCGGCGGTGACGATCACTTGATCGCCCTTCTTGATACGGTTCATGGTCTAGTTCCTCCGCTCAGAGCACTTCAGGCGCGAGCGAGACGATCTTCATGAACTTCTCCGAGCGCAGCTCGCGAGTCACGGGCCCGAAGATACGGGTGCCGATCGGCTCATGCTTGTTGTTGAGCAACACCGCAGCGTTGCCATCGAAGCGGATCAGCGAGCCGTCCGGGCGGCGAACGCCCTTGCGGGTGCGGACCACGACGGCGTCATAGACGTCGCCCTTCTTGACCTTGCCGCGCGGAATCGCGTCCTTGACGGTGACCTTGATGATGTCGCCAATGTGCGCGTAACGGCGCTTGGAGCCGCCGAGCACCTTGATGCACATCACTTCTTTCGCACCGGAGTTATCGGCCACTCCGAGGTAGCTTTGCATCTGGATCATGGTTCAGCCTCCTCTTATTCGGCCACGCGGCTGACGATCTCAACCACGCTCCAGTTCTTGGTCTTCGACATCGGCGCAATTTCCTTCACTCGCACGATATCGCCTTCTTTGCAAGCGTTCTCGGCGTCGTGGGCGTGGAGCTTGGTCGAGCGACGGATGTACTTGCCGTACAGCGCGTGCTTGACCTGACGCTCGACGAGCACGGTGACGGTCTTGTCCATCTTGTTGCTGACGACCCGGCCTTCAACCGTGCGCAGCGCCTTCTCTGTGTTGTTGTCGGTCATGGCGGGTCCTTACTTCTTCTGACCCAGCAACGTGTTCACGCGAGCGATCTCGCGGCGAACACGGCGGGCCTCATGGGTCTTGGCGAGCTGGCCGGTGGCCTTCTGCATGCGCAGAGCGAAGCTCTCCTTGTGCAGGTCGACCAGGTGAGCCTTGAGCTCGTCAGCCGACTTGTCGCGCAGTTGCTTGAGTTCCATTAGCGCACCGTCCGGGTAACGAAAGTGGTGGTCACCGAGAGCTTGGCGGCCGCCAGACGGAACGCTTCACGCGCGACGTCTTCAGCAACACCTTCGATCTCGTAAATCATGCGACCGGGCTGGATCTGAGCGACCCAGTACTCGACGTTGCCCTTACCGGAGCCCATTCGGACTTCGATCGGCTTCTTGGTGATCGGCTTGTCGGGGAACACGCGGATCCACATCTTGCCGCCGCGCTTGACGTAGCGGCTGATCGAGCGGCGGGCCGCTTCGATCTGACGCGCGGTCAGCTGACCGTGTGCGGTCGCCTTGAGGCCGTACTCGCCGAAGCTGACGGCATTGCCGTTCCAGCTCAGGCCCTCATTGCGGCCCTTGTGTACCTTGCGGTACTTGGTTCGCTTGGGTTGCAACATGGCGGATTACCTCTGTTCGCGGGCAGGACGGCCCGGGCGGTCGTTACGATCACCGCGGTCGCCGCGGTCACCACGATCGCTGCGCGGCGAATCGTCCTGCTTTTCCTGGCCGACGTGCGAGAAATCGAAGATTTCGCCGCGGTAGACCCAGACTTTGATACCGATGATGCCGTACGTCGTCTTGGCTTCAGCGAAGCCATAGTCGATGTCGGCGCGCAGGGTGTGCAGCGGCACGCGACCTTCGCGGTACCACTCCGAACGCGCGATCTCGGCACCGTTCAGGCGGCCGGCGACGTTGACCTTGATGCCCAGGGCGCCAAGGCGCATCGCGTTGCCCACAGCGCGCTTCATCGCGCGACGGAACATGATGCGGCGCTCGAGCTGCTGAGCGATCGACTCGGCGACCAGCTGCGCGTCGAGTTCCGGCTTGCGGACCTCGGTCACGTTGATGTGCGCCGGAACGCCCATCAGCGTGCTCACTTCCTTGCGCAGCTTCTCGATGTCCTCACCACGCTTGCCGATCACCACGCCCGGACGGGCGGTGTGGATCGTGACGCGGGCGTTGTTGGCCGGGCGCTCGATGAAGATCTTCGAGATACCGGCCTGCGCGAGCTTCTTGCGAAGCATCTCGCGGACCTTGAGGTCGGCAGCCAGGTACTCGGCGTACTGCTTCTTGCCGGCGAACCACTTGGAGTTCCAGTCCTTGGAGATACCAAGGCGGATACCGGTCGGATGTACTTTATGACCCATTGTCTGACTCCGCCTTACTTGCCCGCGCCCACAACCACAGTAATGTGGCTGGTGCGCTTGAGGATGCGGGTGCCGCGGCCCTTCGCACGCGCCATGAAGCGCTTCAGTGCGGGACCCTCGTCCACCATGATGGTCTTGACCTTGAGATCGTCGACGTCGGCGCCCTGGTTGTTCTCGGCGTTGGCGATGGCGGACTCCACGACCTTGCGGATCAGTGCAGCAGCCTTCTTGTCCGAGAACTTCAGCAGGTTGACGGCGCGCTCGGCGGACAGACCACGCACCTGGTCGGCGACCAGGCGGGCCTTCTGCGGGGAGATGCGCGCGGTGCGCAGGATGGCTTTCGCTTCCATGGTCATCTCCTTACTTGCCCGACTTCTTGTCGCCGCCGTGACCCTTAAACGTACGGGTCAGGGCGAATTCGCCAAGCTTGTGGCCAACCATATTTTCGTTGACCAACACCGGGATGTGGTTCTTGCCGTTGTGCACGGCAATGGTGAAACCCACCATGTCCGGCAGCACCATCGAGCGACGCGACCAGGTCTTGATCGGCTTCTTGTTGTTACCCGCGGTTTCCACCTTCTTCATCAGATGGTGGTCGACGAACGGGCCTTTCTTCAGTGAACGTGCCATGGCCGATTAGCTCCTGCGATCGCGAACGATGAACTGCTGCGTACGCTTGTTCTTACGCGTCTTGTAACCCTTGGTCGGCACGCCCCACGGCGTGACCGGATGCGGGTTGCCCTGGCCAGCCTTGGCCTCACCACCGCCGTGCGGATGGTCGACGGGGTTCATCGCCGCACCGCGAACGGTCGGCTTGATACCGCGCCAGCGCTTCGCACCGGCCTTGCCGAGCTTCTCGAGGCTGTGCTCGTCGTTGCCGACTTCGCCGATCGTGGCGCCGCATTCCGACGGCACCTTGCGCATTTCGCCGGAGCGAAGACGCAGCGTGGCGTAACCCTGTTCGCGAGCCACCAGGTAGGCGCTGGCGCCGGCCGCACGGGCCAGCTGGGCGCCCTTGCCCGGCTTCATCTCGACGCAGCACACGGTGGTGCCGACCGGGATGTTGCTCAGCGGCAGGGTGTTGCCGACGCGGATCGGGGCGTCGCGGCCCGCGATCACCTGGTCGCCGTCCTTCAGGCCCTTGGGGGCGATGATGTAACGGCGCTCGCCATCGACGTAGCACAGCAGCGCGATGTGCGCGGTGCGGTTGGGATCGTATTCGATCCGCTCGACGCGGGCGGGGATACCGACCTTGTCGCGCTTGAAGTCGATGATGCGGTAATGCTGCTTGTGACCACCGCCGATGTGGCGGGTGGTGATGCGACCGTGGTGGTTACGGCCGCCGCTCTTGCTCTGCTTTTCGACCAACGCCGCGTGCGGCGCGCCCTTATGCAGGCCCGGCGTCACCACGCGGACCGCGCTACGGCGGCCGGGGGAAGTGGGCTTGAAAGTCATCAATGCCATGGGTCTTTCCTCAGGGCTTGGCAATCACGTCGATCGACTGGCCAGCGGCCAGCTTCACGTACGCCTTACGCCAGTCGGCGCGACGGCCCATGCGGAACTTGAAGGCTTTGCTCTTGCCCTTCACGTTGACCACATTCACCGCCTCGACCTTCACGTCGAACAGCTTTTCCACGGCGACCTTGATGTCGGCCTTGGTAGCGTCCGTCGCGACTTCGAAGACGTATTGGTTGGAAACTTCCTGCAGACGCGCGGTCTTTTCGGACACGCGCGGCGCACGGATGATGCTGTAGAGCTTGGCGTCGTTCATGCCAGCCACTCCTCGATCTTCTTGACCGCATCGGTCGTGAACACGATCGAATCGGCGCCGACGAGGGCAACCGGATCGAGTCCCTGCACGTCGCGGACTTCAACGTAAGGCAGGTTGCGCGCCGAGAGGTACAGATTCTCGGACGCTTCCTCGGTGACGAGCAGCGGACGACGGCCCATCTCAAGCGACTTCAGCTTGGCGACCATGCCCGAGGTCTTCGGCGAGTCGATGTCCAGCGTCTCGACGACGGTGATGCGGCCCTGACGGTTCAATTCCGACAGGATCGCAGCCATCGCTGCGCGGTACATCTTGCGGTTGACCTTCTGCGCGAAGCTGCGCGGCTTGGCCGCAAAGGTCACGCCGCCGCCGACGAAGATCGGAGCCGTCAGCGCGCCATGACGCGCACCGCCGCCCTTCTGCTTCTTCGACTTCTTGGTGGTGCCGTTGACTTCCGAACGCGTCTTCTGCGCCTTGGTGCCGGCGCGGCCCGCGTTGCGGTAGGCCACAACAACCTGGTGGACCAGGTCTTCGCTGAATTCGCGATCGAAGATGGCGTCGGAAACCGACAGCTTCTTGTCGCTACCGTTGATGGCAAGTTCCATCGTTATGCTCCCTTGGTCGTCGGACGGACGATCACGTCGCCGCCCGGCGCGCCCGGCACTGCGCCCTTGATGGCGATCAGGCCGCGCTCGGCGTCGACCTTGACCACTTCCAGGCCCTGCGTGCTCTGCTGGACGGCACCCATGTGACCGGACATCTTCTTGCCCGGGAAAACGCGACCCGGCGTCTGGCGCTGGCCGATAGAACCCGGCGAGCGGTGCGACAGCGAGTTACCGTGCGTCGCATCGCCCATGCGGAAGTTCCAGCGCTTGATCGTGCCCTGGAAGCCCTTGCCCTTGGTGATGCCCTGGACGTCGACGATCTGGCCGGCCTCGAAGATGTCGGCCTTGATCTCGCCGCCCACTTCGAAAGCACCGATCTGGTCGGCTTCCACGCGCAGCTCCCACAGGCCGCGACCGGCTTCGACCTTCGCCTTGGCGAGGTGACCGGCTTCCGGCTTGTTGACGAGCGCAGCGCGGCGCACGCCGACCGTCACCTGCACGGCGCTGTAGCCGTCGGTATCGGTGGTCTTGATCTGGGTAATGCGGTTCGGGGTCGCCTCGATGAGGGTCACCGGAATCGACTTGCCGTCTTCAGTGAAGAAGCGGCTCATGCCGGCCTTGCGACCGACGATGCCCAACGAATATTTCTTCGCGGTCATAGTGGTGGCCTCAGGTCAGCTTGATCTGCACATCAACGCCAGCCGCGAGTTCGAGCTTCATCAGCGCGTCCACGGTCTTGTCGTTGGGGTCGACGATGTCGAGCACGCGCTTATGCGTGCGGGTCTCGTACTGGTCGCGCGCGTCCTTGTCGACGTGCGGGGAAACGAGAATGGTGTAGCGCTCGATCTTGGTCGGCAGCGGGATCGGGCCGCGCACTTGCGCGCCGGTCCGCTTAGCCGTCTCGACGATCTCGCTGGCCGAACGGTCGATCAAACGATGATCGTACGCCTTCAGCCGAATCCGGATCTTTTGGTCCGCCATGACGGAATTCCTTGGTTAAAAGAGCGACGGGCCGGCCTCTGGGTGTGCCGAACCCCACGAAAACGCAAACACTCCAGAGCAGCACCCTTGCCCCGGAGCTTCCTTGCCTGGAAAAAACTAAGGCAGACCGGTTACCCGGCCCGCCCAGACGGAGTGGAACGCACGAAGGGCCCCGTGTAGCGTTCCTTGGAAGCCTTGAACTTTGCAGTTCGGGGCCCGGAACGTACGGAGCGCTGCCGTGCGACATGTCCCTGTCTGGCGAATACGAGGCGCTTCCTGCTCCTCATTTCGCTGGTCGTGCCGGCCCAAATAAGCAGGACTGGCACGGTGGTCGCGCATTCTAACCGTATTGCCGGGGTGGACGCAAGCGCCCCGCCCCGACCGGTCGATGCCCGGGCCGACACCTCTTCAAAGGGCCGGCCCGGAGGACCCGGAAACGGGGCGCGAACCCCGGACTCCGTCTCTTACTTGATGATCTTGGCCACCACGCCGGCGCCGACGGTACGGCCGCCTTCGCGAATCGCGAAACGCAGGCCTTCGTCCATCGCCACCGGGTTGATCAGGCTCACATCTTACTTGATGATCTTGGCCACCACGCCGGCGCCGACGGTACGGCCGCCTTCGCGAATCGCGAAACGCAGGCCTTCGTCCATCGCCACCGGGTTGATCAGGCTCACYACCATCTTGATGTTGTCGCCCGGCATGACCATTTCCACGCCGTCCGGCAGCGTCACCGCACCGGTGATGTCGGTCGTGCGGAAGTAGAACTGCGGACGGTAACCCTTGAAGAACGGGGTGTGACGGCCGCCYTCGTCCTTCGACAGAACGTAGACTTCGGCTTCGAACTCGGTGTGCGGGGTGATCGAACCCGGCTTGGCCAGCACCTGGCCGCGCTCGACGTCGTCACGCTTGGTGCCGCGCAGCAGCAGACCGGCGTTGTCGCCCGCCTGACCCTGGTCCAGCAGCTTGCGGAACATYTCSACGCCCGTGACCGTGGTCTTCTGGGTCGGACGGATACCGACGATTTCGATTTCGTCGCCCACCTTGATGATGCCGCGCTCGATACGGCCGGTCACCACGGTGCCGCGGCCCGAGATCGAGAACACGTCTTCCACCGGCATCAGGAACGGCTTGTCGATCGCACGCTCCGGCTGCGGRATGAACGTATCCAGCGCCTCGACCARACGCAGGATCGACGGCACGCCGATCTCCGACTGGTCGCCTTCCAGCGCCAGACGCGCCGAACCGTGAATGATCGGGGTGTCGTCGCCCGGGAACTCGTACTTGGTCAGCAGCTCGCGCACTTCCATCTCGACCAGCTCGAGCAGCTCGGCGTCGTCCACCATGTCGGCCTTGTTCAGGAACACGACGATGTACGGCACGCCGACCTGACGCGACAGCAGGATGTGCTCGCGGGTCTGCGGCATCGGGCCGTCAGCGGCCGAGCACACCAGAATCGCGCCGTCCATCTGCGCCGCACCCGTGATCATGTTCTTCACGTAGTCGGCGTGGCCCGGGCAGTCCACGTGGGCGTAGTGGCGGTTCGCCGATTCGTAYTCCACGTGCGCGGTCGAAATCGTGATGCCGCGAGCCTTCTCTTCCGGCGCCGCGTCGATCGCGTCGTACGCCTTGAACTCGCCGCCGAAACGCTCCGCGCCCACCTTGGTCAGCGCTGCGGTCAGCGTCGTCTTGCCGTGGTCCACGTGGCCGATGGTGCCCACGTTCACGTGCGGCTTGGTGCGCTCGAATTTACCCTT
>NZ_LMHF01000004.1:0-43608 GCF_001427715.1 Lysobacter sp. Root667 | reverse complement strand
TGGACCAGGTCATCGATCAGGGTGGTGTTGCCGTTGGCATCGTAGAGATTGGTGAAGCCCACGACGCTGCCGTCCTGGGTGGTCTGCGGCAGCTGACGAGCGTTCTGGATCATCGTATGGACGATGCCGTTGCCGTAGGTGAACTGCTTGATCGCCCCGTTGGGGTAGTAGCTGACGCCGGTGGCGTAGGTGCCGGTGGTGGTGCTGCCTGCGGCCGTGGCGACCTGGGTCGCCTGACCCAGGGCGTTGGGGCTATAGGTCAGCGCCAGGCCGGTCGGATAGGTCTGCGCGGCCAGATTGCCGTTCTGGTCGTAGCCGTAACCCAGCGGCCAGGTATAGAGGCCAGGCTCGCTTATGGTTTCGGAAGTCAGCAGGCGGCGCTTGTTGTAGCCGTAGCTATTGACCACCGCGGCCGTGTTGTTGGCGCCGTTGTAGGTGGTAATGGAAGCCGGCAGGCCGTCCTTGGTGTAGGTCCAGGTCTGGTTGCCCAGGCCGTCGGGGAAGCCCATTTGGTGCAGGCGGTTGCGAGCGTCGTAACTGCGGTTGACCGTGCGGCCCGCGCCATAGGCCGCGAGGTGATCGCAATCGACAGTATTCAGGCCGGACAAGCCTGCGGCCGACCAGGTCAGATTGTCGTTGTAGTCATAGCCCATGACCGTCGAACCGGTTTCCGGCTCGTCGGTGCGGCACAGGCGGTGTGCACCGTCGTAGTAGTACTTGCGCACCGCCTCGACTGTTTGGCCCGCATAGGTCCCGGAACGGCGGATTTGAATCGGCTTGAAGAAACCAAGCTCGCGACTGATCTGCGTTACGGCGCCCTCAGGATGGAAAATCTCGATCGGGTAGTCGGTAGTCGGCTGATCCCAGGCCGCGTATCGGGTGCGTGTCTGCTGACCGCGCGGGTTGGTGGTTCGAATTTCACCGCCAGCCAGATACTCGGTCGTGGTGGAAACGGGTGAGCCGAGTTCGGAGTCCTGCTCGACCTTGGTCACACGCCCCAGCGCATCGTAAGTGGTGCGAGTACCGGTGTTGATCGCCCAATTGCCGTCCGCGTAGGGGTTGCGTGGATAGGAGACGAACGCCTCACGACCAGCTGTGTCATAAGACCTGCCGATGAGCGAGAACGTCGCATCGTTGTTTGCGATATCGCGCTGGTATTCCCACAACGGGCGCCACAAGGCATCGAAGACCGTTACCTTCTGATAGTTGCCCTGGGAATTTACCTGTCGCCAGTGCCCGGCAGGGATGCCGAACTCTTCTTGGTTGACCTGTTCGAACACACGATTGGTCGTGTTGTAGTTGATCCCGTCACCCGTGGGATAAGTAACGGACGACAACCGCCCCATGGTGTCGTAGCCATAGTTGGTGGTGTAGCCGGCTCCGTTCTCGTCGGTGACCGAAGTGATCCAACCGGCATCGTTGACCACCGCGGACTCCGAGCTGCCCGAAGGCGACTCGGGCGTGGCCGGATACTGAATGGTCTGCGGAATGCCTCGCTTCCAGTTCGACAACGTAGTGACGTTGTTATTGGCGTCCTTGACCGTGGCGACAGTGCCGTCGGCATTGTAGGTCAACGTTTGAACCGGAGTGGCGTCGTTATATCGGAAGGCCCGGTACGGTTGCGAATTGGCCGTGAACTCGGTCTCGCTGACTTCCACCCCGCCCGTAAATGAACGCTTGACCTGGCCCAACACCCACTTGGACAGGTCGTCGTGGTACTCGGTCGCGTCGGCACGGCTATAACCGCTGCCTATATTGCTTGCACCCGTCGTCGATACCGCACGCGCTTGAGCATCATACCCGGTGACCGTCTGGTTATAGGTCACGCCATCCAGGTTGATGATGGTATTGCGCTGGGGCCGAAGCGCGGCACTGTTGAACTCATCAGAGCCATAGGTCAAATCCACGCCGACCTTGCTCGGAAAAGGCTGACCGGGCACCTCCGCTTCGGTGACGTAACTCTGGCTTACCGCCTTGTAGAGCACACCCCCCTTACGAACCTCGGAGTAGATCAGCTGTCCTTCGTTTAGGTCGTAATCTTTACCGAACCAGTTGATGGTTTGCGTACCGTCTGGCTCAGTGACCGTAACCAGCTTGTGATGCGGCGGCGGTGTCGGGCTGCCGTGGTCGGCGTACGCCCCTTCCAAGCTGGTGTAGGCGTAGCTGTAGGTCGCGTCCGGAAGCCCAGGACCGGTGATGCGCTTGCTCTGCAGCGACATGACATCGTGAAAAACCGAAATATCGTTGTAATCGTCCTGCGTAGCATAGTCGTCAGGGTTCACGCCAGGCAGGCATACGTACGGCACGTTGGTACGCCCATGGCGCTTGGGCGAGAAGGTGAACTCGGCCTTCGCTCCCGAGGGATGCACAATCGAGTATCCCGCCGTGTTCTCGACGATATTGCTCATGTTGACGCATTCGATGGGGCCACCGTTGCTTTCGTAGTACTGCACTCGGGCGATGCTCCCCGGCCCTTGGAATGCGTACTGCCAACGGCTTCCGTCCGGGTTGACCACAGCCGTCAACGTCAACGAATCGTATTGATAGGTCCAGGTTCGACCGGCTGCGACTGCCGTTTGCAGGCGGCCGTCGGTGGTATAGCTCAGGACTATTTCGCGGCCGTCGTTGGCATAGATGCGGTTGAGGCGATTATTGGCCCAGTCGTACTTGACCCAATTGCCGAAACGATCTTCGACTTGCGTCGCGACCAAGCGCACCGACTTCCGATTGAGGAACACGGGATACAGACCGGTAGGCGCCTGGAAGCTGATTCCCGGATAGTCGCTAACCGTCATCCAGTCGAAGGTGTATTTCGTGCCATCCGGCGCCAGGCCAACGAAGCCTTCACCCTGTCCATTCTGAAGCGCGGGCAGGCAGCTGAAATACCACCCGCCTTTGGTATTCCATTTGAAGGCAACGCCCGGCGTGGTGGGCTTAACGAGCTTGGGATTAGCGCTGATTTCCAGCAAAGTACCACCCCCCGCCACGCCCTTCAGCTGGGTGCCGCTCCAGTACTCGCGCGCGGTGAAAGTATATGGAGGCATGGAGACATCAGGAGGCGCTCCGACCGTCGAGCATCGCTGTAATGGGGCCCAATTGCCAGCCGCATATTCGGGATGGATGGCGACGAGGTGAGGCGCATCGATGTCCCATTGCCCGCCGATCAAACGACCTGCGGAAATAGATTGAGGATCGAATGTGCGGCTCAACTGCACTGGAAGGGCGCTATTGCCTGGCAGCGAGATATCGGTCGCCGAGAAGCTGGTAGTGCCGTTAAAGAGATTGACCCGGTCGCCGAACGCTTCATCGCCCAAGGGAGAAACGGCTTCGGTCGCCTTGATACGCTTGGCGTACTCTTCGCCCCAGTTCATCGCCTGCGCTTGCACACTGCCCGCGAACGCCAGCCACACGCCGGCAACCGCCCACGCTATCCGCTTCATCATCCCTTTATCCCCGATTCTTGCCTTGCTTGAATTGCTAGCCCCGCCCCAGCCCCTTCCCCAAAAGATAAGGAGTCGAATTCGGAGCGGCTGACTGCAAACCGCCCTGCGCATGCTCTACCGGCATTGGAAGCCGAGCCGCATCTCACCCTTGCTCCGCTGAGCATGGACAACTTCGCGCCCAAGCCAACTGCCGACCGTAAGCGCAACGTTACCGCGGCCATGTCGCAAGAACTGCGACAAACCGTCAACTATCACCCCTGAGTTACGGCAGCCGCACCGGTCCGTATGGTCCCAGCCTTCCAGCGATCCCGTAGCCTCAGGAACGGCCGCTCGATCACGTAATGCAGCAGCGCCCCCGCCGCGAACGTCGCCACGGCATACACCGCGAACGCAACCACACCGCGCCCTTCCAACTGCGCCCCGAACGCCGTTTCGACCAGATGGAACACCGGCTTGTGGATCAGGTACAGGCTGTAGGAGGCCACCGCGATCCAGCCCGCGCCCGGCACGCGCCAGCGGCCGAGCCAGCTGCGAGTGCTGGCGCCGGCGGCGACCAGCAGGGCCAGGCCCAACGACAGCAGCGGGTAGCCGATCACGGTCGGCAACAGGGCCGTGCGTTCCTGGAACAGGAAGATGGCGACGGCCACTACCGCCAGGCCGGCGATCAGTAATCCATTCGCGTGGCGCTGCAACCGCGACCACAGCTGCGGCCGGTAGACCTGGATCGTCGCCAGCACCACGCCGAACAGCAAGCCGTCCAGGCGCATCCAGGTCGGGTAATAGATGTCTTCGACGAAGCGCCGGCCGAAGCTGCGTTCGACGTCGTCCAGACCGCGCACCGGGGCCATTTCGTACACCCAGACATAGCCGCGCAAGGCCAGTCCCATGGCCACGACCGCCACGCACAGGCCGACGAACTTGGCCGCCGACGGGCGCCGCGTCATCCACCAGGCCAGCCATGGGAACACCAGGTAGAAGTGCTCCTCCACGCACAGCGACCAGGCGTGCGAGAAGGCTTTGTTGTGCTGGTAGTCGATCAGCAGGTTCAGAGTGAAGGTGAGGAACTGCCATAGCGGCTGGATGCCCTCGGCTTCGCGGAAGCCGGGCACGGTGAAATAGATCGCCAGCACCACCAGGAATGCCGGCAGCACGCGGAACGCGCGGCGCAGGTAGAAGTCGCCCGGCCGCAGCGGCAGGCCCTGGCTCAGCGGCTTGAGCAGCTGGCCGCCGATCAGGTAGCCGCTGAGCACGAAGAACAGGTCCACGCCCATCCAGCCGTGCGTGATGCCGGCTTGCCAAAACTCGCCCATGCCGCCGACCAGATAGGAATGAAACAGCATCACCCAGACGATGGCGATGGCGCGCAGCAGGTCCAGACCGGGCAGACGACTCATGGGAACTCGAATGGCATCGCCGCGCGCAGCGACAGGCCGCGCGCGACAGAGGAAGGGATGGGGGATTCGCGGGCGCCGTCGCGACACTCGGCTGCGTCCGCGGCCATCAGCATAGAACGCCGCATCGGTCTTGCCTATACGCCGCGGCGATGTTTTGCCGAATCGTTTCGGCATCGGTGGCGAGGCCTCCCGTCGACGTGTGAATGCCCGTCGCGACGCCAGCAACCGCCAGCCTCGTCGCACCCCAAGCGGGTGGCGCCCAAGGCCATCTGGGGATCGGCGTAGCCGGCCTTTTCGCGGCGACGGCCACTGGGTCCCGGCCGACGCCCGGCTGCAGTCATCCCGCCGGACGGTACTGGCGCCGGCCGAAAAGCCGTAGACAATGCGCGCAATCGCGGCGCGCCACCGGCCGCTCCCGGTCGGAAGGACGGCAACGATGCATAAGCTCCTGGGAGTCGTACTGGTCGTGGTCGGCATCGTGCTGGCGGTGCAGAGCCACTGGGTGATCGGTGCCCTGCTGCTGATCGCAGGCGCCATGCTCGCCACCGCCGTCCACCGCAATCGGCTCACGACCAACACCGGCTCGGGCTACGACGGCGGCAGCAGTTGGAACGAAAACTCCGGCAGCGCCGATTGGAACGCCTCCAACGGCAACGGCGACAGCCGCGATTGCAGCCCTGGCGACAACGACGGCGGCGGAGATTGCGGTGGTGGCGATGGCGGTGGCGGCGACTGAAGCAATGCCTTCGTGTGCAGGCGCGGCCTTACCCGAGTTCGCGCTAGCTCCAGTAGAAGCTGCGTTAGCCACGACCGCGTTGCGTCGACCCGTTGCGTAATCGCGGCTCACGCCGCTCCCATGGTAAGCACGGACTTTCCCTGTGGGAGCGGCGTGAGCCGCGATGGCGATCCTTCGGGTGACTGCGCGAGTCGCGACTTGCATCTCCCCTACCGCAAGGCTCATTGGGAGGTATGTGGGCGTCAGCGTTCGGGCGTCGCAGCGTCGTGAGCCACGTTCCGAGCAGTGCGCTCGGAACGCGACTCGCGCAAGGACAAGATCGGTCACCGACGAGCGGAGCTTGGGTCGCTACGGCCGATCTGTCGGGCGACGGCACTCGGATCGCCGATCGTTTTTCCCCATCCGCAACACGTCAAGCACGGACCGCAAGCTCGCACAAGGCGACCTTGCACCACACGGCTCCGTTTCCCGCACACAACACCTTGCACGCCGCTCCCAACACCTTGCAATTGCTATGGGAAAAGCCCTGCGAGCAAGCCTCGCGAGCCGACGGCCGAGCATTTCGCTCCACGCCTGTGGCAGCAAGCCTCACATCTGCAGCGTGACGGCTTGCCGGCGCGAGCAAAATCGCGCTGCGGGCGAGCCCGCCGTGCCGAAGGCCGGGCACCTGGACGCGAGGCTTGGAGTATCCGCCGAGCGCGCGAGGCCAAAAGCCTTGCGTCCGGGAATTTGGGGCTGGCGTGCAGGACCGTGCCGAGTGCGTTTCCAAGTGTCGGCCGCGTCCGCGGGCTATGCCGGCCTGCCTGGCGATAGAGAATCCAGGTACGAACAACCAGGCGGGGACGCCTCTCCTCAAGCACGACAAACCAGGGCGACCCACGCCGCTCCGGCCCGCCCCTCAAGTGCGATTGACCGACACCCCGCCCTCCACCGCCAAGGCACTGCCGGTCACGAACGACGATGCGTCGGAGGCCAAGAACAGCGCCGCCTGCGCGATCTCTTCCGGCGCGGCCACGCGCTTGAGCGCGTACAGGCTGGCGATGAAGTTCCGCGCTTCCTCGCTGTTGCCGAACTCGCGGTAAGCCGGCGTGTCGGTCGCGCCGGGCAGCAGCGCGTTGCTGCGGATGCCGCGGGCGCCGAACTCGACCGCGATCGAGCGGCTCAGGCCGAGCAGGCCAGCCTTGCTGGCCGCGTAACCGGCCACGCCCGGGAACGCGGCGGTGTCGCCGACGAAGGAGGAGGTGAAGATCAACGAACCGCCGCCGCGCGCCAGCAGCGCCGGCAACTGATGCTTGGCGCCGAGAAAGGCGCCGGTGAGGTTGGTGTCGAGCACGTCCTGCCATTGCTGCAGCGACAGCTCCGTCGTCGGCGACTGCGCGCCGAGCACGCCGGCGTTGTTGAAGGCAATGTCGAGCCCGCCGTAGCGCCGCTGGGCTAGTGCGACCAGGGTCTGGGCATAGGCTTCTTCGCGCACGTCGCCGGCCAGCGCCGTGGCCTCGCCGCCGGCTGCAACGATCTCGGCAACCAGGGCATCGAGCAGGTCGCCGCGGCGCGCGGCCGCCACGACTTTCGCGCCTTCGCGGGCGAAGCACAGCGCGGTGGCGCGACCGATGCCGGAACTGGCGCCGGTGACGAGGGCGATCTTGTCTTGCAGTCTTGCGGTCATGGGTATCTTCCCGGCAGGGGCCGCATGCGCGGCGGTACGGAAAGAATGCGGCGCGGAGCCACGCAGAGATATCCGATTCCTGCGGTGCATCGTCTCAAGCTGCGAGACGGGTGCGCCGCACAGTAAGAGGTCGCGAACGCGGGACGCCCCCATGCCCAGCTACTACCTCAACCGCACGCCGCTGGCCAACGGCGCTTACCAAGTGCATGCGCTGGGTTGCCCGCGTCTGCCGCTGTACCGGATCCACCTGGGCGAGTTCGTGCACGCGGCCGATGCCCTGCACGTAGCCCTGCGTCATTATGCGCGGGCCGAAGCCTGCCCGCGCTGCGCCGCCGAGCAGACCCGGCGCTGAGCGCGGCGCGGCTCAATGGTGAAAGGCCTCGAACTTGATCGTGGCCGCCGCCCCGGATGCCGCGCCGACCAACACCAGGTAGTACTTGCCCGGACGGATCGGCCCCGAGTACAGATCCGAGCAGATCGCCAAGCTCTTGGACAAGGCCCGACCGCCGGCGTCGAACAGCTGATAGCCTGGCGACTTGCCGTCGTAGGGGTCGCCGATGCAACTCATCTGATGCGAGAGTACGAACAGGTCGCCGACATCCGGCTTGGTGATGTCGATCAGATAGGTCCTGCGTTGCCCAGTCTCGATCGCCACCGTGTAGGTACTGCCGTTCTGCAGCGCTACGGCCTGGCTGATGTCGGGTGCCCACTGCGCGGCGAAGTAGGTGGTCGAGCCGGGCTTGCGCGCTACCGCGACGGGCGCTTTCGTCACCCGGCCCAGCGCTTGCGAACCCAATTGGTGCGAGCGCAGGAAACCTCGTTCGCCGGTGACCGCCAGATCGAAAGCGCAGGCGTCCAGCAAGGCTGGGGCTACGCCTGCCGCAACGCAAGCTTCTCGCGACTGCGTCAGCACCGCGGTCGTTGGCGCGGCCGGCCTGCGCGGAAAATCGCGCAGGTCGTAGCTGGCCGCGTTGCGGCCCGGCGCGTAGTCGAACAGCGACTCGCTTTCCCCGATGCGCCAACTCTGCACGAAAGCGTCGACTCCGGTCGCATCGGGATTTTCGAGCACGGTGCCGGAGCGCGGCACGAAGTCGTGGCGCGGGTCATCGTCGGCACGCCCGATCAGGCCCGCATCTTGGGCCCTGTCGGCGCCGCGCATCACCCGATAATCGACATCCAACCAGCTGCCATGATGGATCACGCGCAGCGTGCTGCCGTCGGCCCACATCACCGCGCTCACCTCGGGCTGAGTCGGCGTGCCCCACACACCCAGCGCATTCCCGTTGCCCAAGTCGTGTTGAACGAAGCCGCCGGCCCACTGCAGCGGGCGGCCGTCGATGCGGATGCCGTCCGCATACACGCCTACGCGGCGCCCAGCCGCGCGTAACGCGACCGCGCTCACCACCGCGACCGAGGCGCTGTCGTGCCAAGGCTCCTGACGAACCTGGATCTGCGTGCCGCGCGCGCTGCGCAACAACCAGAACTCGCCGGCGCGCTGGGTACTGAACACCGCGCCGCTGGGGGTGATGTAGTGCGGTTCGCCGACCACGCCGCCGCCGTTCTGGGCGCCGTGCGCGCTACTGCCCGTCGGCGCCGGCGGGGCGCCCGGAGGATCATCCTTCGGATCGGGCTTGCGGCAGCCTTCGCTGACGTTGCTGCGAGTCGGCGCAGGCAGCGGACTTCCGCCGGACGTGGGCCGCAGGCAGACGCTGTCGTACAGGGCCACCCGTTCCAGCAGCGCGTCCTGCTGCCGTACCAGCGCCTCGCGCTGGGCCAGATCGCCGGTGCCGTGCGGGTCTACGCACCAAGCCAACATCGCTTGCTGCACTTGTTCCAGTTCGCGTTCGGTGGTGTCGCGGCGTTCGGCTATGCCGCGCAGGGCTTCGTCGATGTTGTCGTGGGTTTCTTCTTTGTAGTTGGCAGGGTCGGCGCGCATCCGCGACGACCAACCCGTCGCACCCAGATGCTGGAGGAATTCGTCGATGCCCGGCGTGCCCGCCTCGGCCATGGCCTTCAGTTGGTCGGTGTAGGAAGGTCGGAACGCCAGGTATTCGTCTGCGGCGTCCTTCAGACTCGGGTACGCGGGGAAGCATACCGTCACGGCCTGCATGGACTGGCCGCTCTCCATCCAGCAGGGCGTGTCCATGGGTGCCTTCAACGCCTCGGCCTTGGACACGGCCAGGGGTTTACCCAGGTTGCTCGCCTTGCAGTTGACGATGGTGATCTGCGCGCAGCCCAGCTTCGCGTCCTTCTGCACGTTCCATAGATTGTTGCTGGCCTTGACCGTGTGATTGCCCGCGCTATCCACTTTTCCGCCCAGGCTTTCCGCGCGCGCCTGTCCGGCGATGTAGGTCCACAGCACCGGCCCCAAGCCGCCGACGTTGTTGCGGATCAGCGGCTCGGTGATGTTCTGGGTGAAGCCTTCGTTGATCTTGCGCAACTTATCGCCGGCCGCGCGTGGCGACGGACATTGCACCTGCGCGTGGGCATCGACGCCGACCAGCGCCAATGCGACCACGAACAGCAGGCGCAAGCGCTCGCGGCCCGCGCTCACGGCGCGACCTCGACACCCGCGAGGGCCTCGCGACCGTCGCGCCCGACATAGCGCGAGGGCGCGGACGGCGGGTACCACCAGCGCTCGGTGCTGCCGTCGGGCCAACGCTGCTCCAGTACCGCATCGCCGTCGCGGTACAGCGCCTTGGTCAAGGACACGGCACCGGGATCGGGCTTGAGCGTTACCCGCAAGGCATCGCCCTGCGGCCAACCCGGCGCCAGCGGTGCGGCGGACGACGCGATCACGGGGCTCGAAGCCGGCGCCGTCGATGCGGGCTCGGTCGACCCGGACCCGCGCCACAGCCAATAGCCGGCGAACGCCAACAGCGCCGCCAACAGCAAACCCAGCGCCTTCTTCACGGCCTCACTCCCTGTGATGGCGGGCCGCAGCCCGCGTCGCGCCATTCCCCGGCGCCAACGATCACCAACGCGGCGCGCGCGCCGATCAGGCCAGGCGGGCTGCCCAACGGCGGTCGGATGCTACTTCGCGCCCAACGCCAAAGCCGAACCGGTGAACGGCACCGCCAGCTGGTAACCGGCCGGCGTGGTCGCGGGCGTACCTGCGGCGGTGCCGAACTGGGTCACGCCCGCGCCCAGCACTTGCGCCAGATCGTAGCGGCGCCCGCCGAACTCGAACGGCCGGCTTTCCAGCAGCCGCGCCGAGAATACGTTGGTCGCCATCACCGGCGTCGGCGTGGTGATGCCCTGCTCGACCGTGGTCCCCACGACCATACCGGTGCGGCGCAGCGTGGCGATGCATTCGCCCTGCGCGAACGAACCGGGGTCGTCGAAATTCCCCATCGGCTCGCGCTGCAGGAACACCGAGAACTCGCCGATCGGATCCAGCCCCAGTTGCAGGGCGCCATTGCTCGCGCTGCGAGCGACGAACGGACGCGCGGCGAAAGTGAAATGCGCGGTGGTCTCGCCGCGTTCGCCGTTGAACAGGTCATTGTCGATGCCGGACAGATGCAGGAAGTAACCGTAGTCGGCCAGCGTGTTGTCGTTGGCCAGATAGAAGCGCCCGGTGACGTACCAGGCCAGCTCGCCGGGCATCAAGCGCAAGGCACGCGCCTCGGCGCGACGGGACGGCCGCGCGACGCGGCGACGGCCGGCGCTGCGCGCGCCGGAATGACGGGGCGGGTTCATGCGTGATCGGCTCCACGGAGGGCACGGTCGATGGTAAAGGGCAAACTCGCTCCGGCGCCACTCAACGGCAGATCGCAGCGGCTTCGGCGCCGCCGTGCCCGACGCATCGGCGGCCCGGATGACCAGAACCCGCCCAACCTCGTCTCGAACCTGCCGCCGCGCTGCGACGAGCCGGTTCGCTGCATCAGCGGCGCAATGCGCGCCGCGCGAACACCACGCAGATCACGCCGAAGACCATATGCGCGAGCACGCTCCAGGCGATCCAGTCCAGGTGCTTGAACGAAGGCGAGGCGTTGACCCGCGACAGCGGCAGCACCACGAAATTCATCACCAGGTACAGCACCACGCCATAGGGAACGCCGTAGCCCAGCGGCCGCGCCAGCAGGCCGGTGTAACGGCGCGCGACCAGGGTGTAGATCAGCACGAACATGGTCGCCATGAACACGTGCAGCAGCACGCCCAAGCCCGCCGCCTGCATCCCGCCGTCGAAGCTGGCCGGACCGAGCACGCCGACGGCGATGGTCTGGAACAAGCGCTCCATGCCGGCGCCGTTCCAGCCGAACCACAGGGTCGCGGCGAAGCTCATGTCGCCCAAGGCCACCAGCAGGCCGCCGAGCAGTACCTGCGCCCAAGCGGGCGAACGCGAGGCGTGATTGAGGCTGGAAGACATGCCGGAGCTCCCTCGTACTCGGATGGTGGCCGGATCATAGGGCCGCGCCGACGGCCGCGTATGTGCCGAAGGCAGGGGGTTGGCGGCGCCGCCGGCCTTCCAGCGTTGGGCCCAAGGTCGAGCGAGGCGATCAGGGCCTGGCGAAGCGATCCCCCGGCGTCGCATCGCGCGCGCTGTCGCTCAAGGCATATACGCACTCGAAGAAGGGCCGGACCTCGTCCCAGGAGCGCCGAGCCCGGTGCGCGCGCAACAGCTGCCGCCCCAGGTCGACCACATCCGGTTCGTCCTGCAGGTGCGCGGCCAGAGCGCCCGCCGAATCGGCCTCCGCATGCAGGCTATGGTCCTGCCGGTTGTAGGCATGGAACTCGGTGATCAGCCCCGGCGCGTCGATGCGCGCATCGCCGATCGAACAGCTGCGCGATGTCACCGCACTGGCGCGATCGACATGGCCCTCGGCGAAACTGTCCTGCAGCGTATGCAGGATGCTGCCGAACGCCACCTCATCGATCTGCTGGCGCAGGCCGGGGCTGCCCAGGGTGTACAGATCCTGCACGTACCAGTCGGTGCGTCCGAAACGGCTGCTTACGGTCTCGTTCGGAATGTCCTTCAGACGCGTGTCCAGACGGTATTCGCCGCGCATGATCCGCCAGTTGAACTCGGCCCAGTCCAGCATCATGCGCTGCGTCTGCGCCGGATCCACGCCGTCGGCCGAGGCCATGGCATGCAGGAACTGGAGGTCGCCGAAATGGGTGCGATAGAGCATCGCCGAGCGCGAGGCGGCATCGAAAACGGCACCGTCCGCGGCGCGGTCGTTGGCGTCGTCGAACAGTTGGTACCAGCAATAGGGCTGGGTCTGAAAACGGATGGTCTGGGTGACCTTGCAGCGGGTGCCCTTGCCTTCGCCGCTGCTGATGCGGAACGGCGGATCGTCGTTCCAGCGCAGGCCCGCCAGCACCGCTGCGGGCGCCCGGGTGCTCTCCAATCCGGAGCAGACATTGCCGTCGCAACCGTAAATGCGGTTGGTGATTTCTTCATGCACCGGCTCGCCGAAGGCTTTCAGGCCCAATCCGGCGGCATAGCGCTCCAGGCCCGAAAGCCAACTGCCGCTGACGCCGCTGAGCCTGCGCTCCTCCGCCGTTCCGGTGGGCGAGAGCTTGTGTGCATGGACGGTCGCCGCAGCGCCCGCGACCAACAGAACGATCAGGCCGCAGGCCTGTCCGAATGCATTGCGCTTCATGCGATCCCCTGTGTACGACGCCGCGTCCGTGGGTTCGGACGATGAGCGCCACCCCTGGCGCGCACCGCCTTGCGAACCGTGTTTCGACCCGCACCGGCGCGGCGGCCGATGGGTGCGAACACCGCCGTCCCTTCCTGGATGGCGAGCATCGCGAGCATATAGCACGGCTATCGGGCCCTGCCAGTTCAGGCACGCGAACGCCCAATGTCGACGCGTTACGGGCTTAGCGCAGCTGACTGTCCTTGCTGCCGCGGCGGTTGTAGCCGCTGGCGCCCTGCTCCTGGTCGTGCGCCTCCTGGCAGCTCACGCACAAGCGCACGCCGGGCACGGCTTTACGCCGGGCCTCGGGAATCTCGGTGTCGCATTCTTCGCAGCGCTCCAGACCGGGGCCCTGCGGCAACTGACTGCGGGCGCGCTTGATCGCGTCCTTGACGGTAGCGTCGATCTGATCCTGTACGGCGCCGTCGCCTGCCCAACCGGTAGCCATGGCTGCCTCCGGGTGTGGTGGATAGGGCCGACAGCATAACGGAGCGGACCTGAGCGCCGCGCGACCGCGGGTCGGGCGAACCTAGCCGGCGCGGGCTCTGCAACGTCGCCGCAAGCGGACCTGCGTCTCCGCTCACGATACGCCGGCGTGTGTCCGCAGCGCCGCTGCGTTACCATCGGCCGACGCTCATGCCGGCGATGGACCGCGGCGACGGTCTCCAAGGGAGGGGGAAACATGGATTCAGTACCGGGCCGGGGCGCCAGCTCCCGACCGTGCGGCGACACCGGCCCACGCAGCCGGCGTAACGGTTCCGATGCGGACCGCGCCTCGCCCTTCCCCGCCTCTCGCCGCAAGACCCGCGCTTCCGTCCTTCGTCCGCGCCTGGCCGTCCTGGCCCGGGCGTTCGCGCTTTCTGTCCTATTCGCAACAGGATGCCAACCCGCCATGTCCACCCAACCTGCCTACGTCGCGCCCAACAAGACCGACGCCAGCCGGCCGCTGACCTTCGCGCAGCACGACTTCGGCGCCGTCGCCTACGACACCTTCGGCTGCACCGTGCTCTACAACGGCGAGTACGCCCTGCGCGACAGCGACGACGCCAAGACACCGTCCTCGGCCACCCTGGGCGCCGACTACCGTAAGCACATCGCCGCGCCCTGGGCCGCGATCCGCAACTTCCCCGGCCCGGCGCAGGTGAGCTGGCGTTCCAAGGACGGCAGCGCCCACGAAGCGCAGATCGACATCCCCGACCTGTTCGAGGACCGCGTGATCCGCCACAACGTGCCCAGCGCCGAACTCGCCGACTCTGGGGTGATCGCCGAGGACCCGGAGATCCTGCTTGAGGTCAACGACCGCACCGTCAACGTCTACATGCGCGCCATGGTCCACACCCGCGAGCTGCAGATCCCGGGCAACAAGCACAGCGACTTCCGCAACGATCCGGTCCTGGTGTTCAGCCATACGTACTAAAGGAGTAGTGCGATGACGGACGACAAGAAGAAGAAAGGCCCGGACGGCGTCAGCACCTACGCCGCCGACGCCCACGACCTGGCCAGCTTCGACCAGGCCAGCGAGGCGCTGTCGCGGCTGTCCACGCCGGTGCTGGTGCACAGCTCTAACCCGCACGAACGCTTGTTCATCGCGGCCTTCGACGGCACCGGCAACAGCATGCTCAAGGACGCGCCGGTCAACCACACCAACATCGCCGATGTGGTGCGCCAGACCGCGGCGGCCAACAGCCGTGGCCTGTCCAATATCCGCGTGGACTACGTCGAAGGCCCGGGCACCCAGGACGGCGCGCTCAAGCGCGGCTGGGACGGCATGACCGGCAACTCCTACGAGGACCGGATCGAAGAGATGTATGCGCGCTTCACGGCGCAGAGCAAGAAGTGGCTGGCCGAAGACCCGGACGCGCAGATCCGCGTGGTCAGCCTCGGCTTCAGCCGCGGCGCCGAGCAGGCCGCCGGTTTCACCCGTCTGGTCGACGAACGCGGCATCCAGGATCCGAAGGGACGCGTGGAAGATCGCGACCTGTTCGGCAACCTCAAGGACGTGCGCTATACCGGCGAACCGCTGGTACCCGCGCACCAGGTGGCGCAGGCCGTTGCCCTGTTCGATCCGGTCGGCACCGGCGAGCCGCGCAAGCACGACCGCCGCCAGCCGCCGTCGGTGTTGTCGGGCTTCCAGATCACCGCCGAGGACGAGCGCCGCAACCTGTTCAAGTCCACCAGCATCCTGGACCCGGGCGCCAGCGAGGACGGCCGCTTCCTCAACGTCACCGTCGGCGGCGCGCACAGCGACATCGGCGGCAGCTATGCGCTCAACGGCCTGTCGGTGCGCAGCGGCAACCTGATGGTCGATTACCTCAACTCGCTCAGCGACCAGCCGTTCCTGGACAAGCGCCCCCTGCCCTCGGCGCCGGAAATGAACGTGGTCCACCGCTCCGAAGAGCATCAGTGGTTCTACCGCACTTCCGACTTCGACAAGGACGGCCAGCGCGACCGCATGACCCAGTTGACGCCGGACAAGCGCGCACCCGATCCGCACAACAACGAGCCGCGCGACGAAGCCATGAACGCCGGCTTCCCGCATCGCCCGGTCGCGATCGGACCGGTGCCGCCGGAACGGCCGTCGCCGGAGCCGCGCCTCGACACCGACCCGGCGCCGATCGCCGCCGACACCCACGCGATGTTCCAGCGACTGGGCCAGGCCGCGGTGAACGGCGACGTCGATAGCGCACGCGCCGTGGGCGGCAGCTTCCTCGCGTCGGAGCAGGGCCAGTCGCTGCAGCGCCGCGGCGGCGAGCGGGCGCAGAGCCAGGCCCAGAGCCAGGCCCAGAGCCAGGCCCAGAGCCAGGCTCAGAACCAAGCCCAGAACCAGGCAAGTACCGCAGCGAGCGAACGCCAGCAGGAATCGCCGGCGCAACCCAACCCGCCGACGTTGCCGCCCACCGGCCACGACGGCCCCGAACGCCGCATGACGCCGCGGCTCTGACAGCAGGACGAGAGTACGCGCACGATGGAGAAACAGGATCTGGAGTTGTTCGCCGTCCAGCTGATGGGCGTCGCCAAAATGTTCGAGGTGGTCTGCGAAAAGGCCACCGACCGCTTCACCCAGAGCGCCACCGAATTGCGCCAGACCGCCGAAATCTGGGAGACGAACGCGCAACTGCTGACCCGCGACCTGGTCAGCACGGTCGGCGCGCAAACCCGCGACGCGATCGAACAAGGCGTGGGCACCGCGTCGGCGCAGTACGGCCAGCAACTGCAGCAGACCGCCGCCGCGCTGCGCGAGGTCTCGCGCAATGCCGAGAAGACCTTGCAGCAAATGGACGAACAGCGCCAGGAACTCAAGCGAGAGCAGAAGTCGCTGATCTGGACCGGCCTGATCGGCCTGGGCCTGGGCGCCGTGCTCGCCGCCAGCGGCGCCGGTTACCTGATCTGGCAGAGCGGGCGCGAGGTCAAGCGCGCCGAGTTCGCCAGCGACATCCTGCGCGCGACCAAGTCCGGCGCCCTGAGCCGCTGCGGCCAGGCCCTGTGCGCGCGCGTGGACGCGAACGCCAAGCGCTACGGCCAGAAGGGCGAGTACCTATTGCTGGAACAGTAACCCCGGCGCAGGGCGGCGCCATGCGACCGCCCTGCCCGCCCGCCGCGCTTCAGTCCTGTGTCTCGCCCGACAGCGGCGTGGCCTGCATCGACGGCCGCGTTTCGAACGCGTCCAGCCAGGCGCTCAGGCGCGGACGCTGGCCACGGAAGCTCGGCAGCCCGCGAAACTCCAGCCAGCTCAGGGTGGTCGCCAGCGCGATATGACCGACGTCGATCGGGCCTTCGATGTCGAGTTCGCTGTCCAGCCAGTCGTAGCTGGCGATCAGCTTGTCGGTGTAGCCGTCGCGCAGCGCCGGATAACGCAAGGCCTCGGGGCGGCGCACGGTTTCCCAGCGCACCGCTATCCCGGCCTGCGCCAAGCCCTGCGCGACCGCCTGCACGCGCAGCGCCTGCCAGCGCGCCTCGCCCTCGGCGGGAATCAGCCGCGGGCCGTCGTGCAGCGTGTCGAGGTAGGCGCAGATCAGGTCGGAATCGAACAAGGCCGGCAGGCCCGGCCGCAGCAGCACCGGCACCTTGCCCAGCGGATTGGCGGCGAACACGTCCGGGTTGCGCAGCGTCGGACTGGTTTCGTGGTGTACGACTTCGATGCGGTCGGCGATGCCGGCCTCGTGCGCGAACACCAGGACCTTGCGGGCATAGGGAGAATGGGTTTGGTAGAGAAGCTTCATGGGTGCCGTCTGCGAAGGTGGGCTGAGAAATGGGATTCGGTTCGTCGAACGTTCGATCCAGTCTTGGCGGACGAACATTGAAGCGGGCCGCGTACCGGATCGGACCAGGATTCGATCATGCGACGGCGGCTGCGGCGGCTGGGTTCGCACTGTCCTGAGCGACCGCGGCCGGCGCGGCCTGCGCATCGTGCAGCAGACTCGCCACCACCGCCGTGATCCGCTGCGCGGTCGGCAGGTGCAGGAACTCGTTGGGGCCGTGCGCGTTCGATTGCGGCCCGAGCACGCCGGTCACCACGAACTGCGCGTCGGGGTAACGCTGGCCCAGCATCGCCAGGAACGGTATTCCGCCACCGCCGCCGATCAACGCGCCCGACGCGCCGAAGGCCGACTGCGAGGCGCGCTCCAGACTCTCCGCCAGCCAAGGCGCCGTCGCCGGCGCGTGCCAGCCCTTGGACACCATGTCGACGCGGAATGCGACTTGGCTGCGGTACGGCGGATCGTCTTCGAGCATGGCCTTGAGCCGCACCGCCGCCGCGTCGGCATCCAGCGTCGGCGGCAGGCGCAGACTGAGTTTCAGGCGCGTCGCAGGCTGCATGACCGCGGCCGCATCGGCCACGCCCGGCATGCCGTCCAGGCCGGTGATCGCCAGCTGCGCTCGCCAGGCGCGGTTGAGCAGCAGCTCGGCGGGATCCTCGTCGACCGGCCGCAGGCCCGCCGTCAGCGGCAGCTGCGCGTGCAGCCCGGCACCGAGCGCGGCCGCCGCGGCTTGCGCCTGCTCACGGCGCGATTCCGGAATGGCGACCTGGAACTCGGCTGCGATCTCGCCGCTGCCCGGGTCCTCCAATCGCGACAACAGATGCCGCGCAATCCGGAACGACGAAGCCACCACGCCGGAGGCGTCGCCCGAATGCACGCCCTCCTCCAGCACGCGCACGCTCAGGGTTCCAGCGACCTGGCCACGCAGCGACGTGGTCAGCCACAGCTGCTCGTAGTTGCCGCAGCCCGCATCCAGCGCGATCACCACCGCGGGCACGCCGATGCGATCGGCCAGGTGCTCGATGTAGTGCGGCAGGTCGCCGCTGCCGGATTCCTCGCAGGCCTCGATCAGGATGCTGCAGCGCGGATGCTGCAAGCCCTGCGCGCGCAAGGCCTGCAGCGCCAGGATCGCGGCGAAGATCGCGTAGCCGTCGTCGGCGCCGCCGCGACCGTAGAGGCGCTCGCCTTCCAGCGACGGCGTCCAGGCATCGCGGCCGTGATTCCAGCCGTCCATCGGCGGTTGCTTGTCCAGGTGCCCATAAACCAGCACCGGCGCGCCGCCCTCGCCGGGAACATCGACGTAGATCACCGGCGTGCGCCCCGGCAAGGTCACCACTTCGACCTGGGCGCCGGGCACCTCGGCCAGGCACGCACGCGCCCAGTCCGTCATCAGCGTCGCCGCGCGCTGCATGTGGCCGCGCTCGGCCCAGTCCAGCTCGAACGCCGGCGACTGGCAGGGGATGGCGATGTACTCGGTCAGCACCGGCAGCAGGTCGTCCTGCCAGCGACGGGCGATGAAATTCTGCAATGCGGGGAAATCCATGGGCGGGGCCTGCGATTTGGAGCTAGCATCCTAGGAGCGCGTCCCCGCGGTTTGGCCGCGATGCCATGCGTTCGCGCGCTTTTTTTCCGCGTTTCAACCCCGTTCCGGAGCCCGTATGCCGCTGGACCGATTCGACCGACAACTGCTGAACCTGGTCCAGGAAGACGCCGGCCAGACCGCCGAGCAACTGGCCGAACAGGTGTTCCTGTCACCGTCGGCGGTGCAGCGCCGGCTACGCCGCCTGCGCGAGCAGGGCGTGATCGTGCGCGATGCGGCCGTGGTCGATCCGAAGAAGGTCGGCCGCCCGACCTTCTTCGTGGTGTCCTTGCAGGTCGAACGCGAACGGCCGGAACTGCTGGCCCAACTGCGGCAATGGCTGGCCGCGCAGGAGCACGTGCAGCAGGCCTTCTACGTCACCGGCGAAGCCGACTTCGTCCTGATCATCACCGCGCCCGACACCGAAACCTACGACGCACTGATGGCGCGCCTGGTCGGCGACAACCCCAACGTCAAGCGTTTCACCACCAATGTCGCGCTGGGCGTGGTCAAGCGCGGGCTGACGATTCCGATTCCGCTGGACGGAGACGAATGACGCAACGGCGCCGCGACGGATTTCCGCATCGGCCGGCGCCATCGCGGTTTTTTTCCGCGTCCGCGCCGCCACAACGCGGCCGCGCCGCGCGCCGGCAGGGCAGACTGTCGGCATGAATACCGACGCCCGCACCGCGCACTGGAACATCGCCGAACTCTGGGACGACTACCGCCCCACCCCGCTGATCGCCCTGCCGGCGCTGGCACGCCGCGCCGGCGTCGCCCAGGTGCTGGTGAAGTGCGAAGGCGAGCGCCCCCTGGGCAACTTCAAGGCCTTGGGCGGCTTGTACGCCGGCCTGCGCGCGCTCGCACGCGCGATCGGCGCGGACTCGCTGCGCGAGCTCGAAGACCGCCGCCACCAGGTCCGCGCGCTCCGCCTGCTCTGCGCCAGCGACGGCAACCACGGCCTGGCCGTGGCCGCCGCGGCCGCGCGTGCCGGCGCGTCCGCGTCGGTCTACCTGCCCAGTGAAGTCGACGCCGCCCGCGCGCGCCGCATCGCCCGACTCGGGGCCGAGGTCGTGCGCATCTACGGCACTTACGACGACGCGGTCGACACGGCCGCCGCCGCGGCATCGCGCGGCGATGGTTTGCTGATCGCCGACACCAGCGACGAGCCCGACGATCCGGTCGTCGCCGACGTAATGGCCGGCTACGGCCTGCTGCTGCACGAACTGCACGAGCAATTGAACGAACACGGCGACGGCCGGATCAGCCATGCCTTCGTCCAGGCCGGCGTCGGAGGCCTCGCCGCAGCGGTCGCCGAAGGCCTGCATCAGCGGCTGCCCGGGCCGGGCCGCCTGCTCGTGGTCGAACCGGCGAATGCCGCCTGCGTGGCGCAGGCCTTGTCCGAAGGCCGGCCGCTGCGCGTACCGGGCGAACTGCATACCTCGGCGGAGATGCTGTCGTGCGGGCTGGCCTCGGCGCCGGCCATGGCGATCCTCAAACGCCATGGAGCCGCGTCGATCGTCGTGGACGAAGCGCAGCTGCTCGCCGCACCAGGCGCGCTGCGCGACGCCGACGGCCCGCAGACCACGCCTTCCGGCGCGGCCGGCGTCGCCGGCCTGCTGCGCTGCGCCGAAAACTCCGCGCTGCGTAGCGCCCATGCGCTGACCGAGGACAGCCGCGTTCTGTTGATCGTCACCGAACGCCCACCTGCCTGATCTCCGGCGTCGCAATCGGATCGCCTAATGGCCGGCCTCCCGGCCGCCGCGACGATTGGCCCTCTCCACCGCACACGAATTGGCACTCCAAGCCGGCGCGCCGGCGGCCTAAGGTCCGCCGTGTCCAACCACATGGAGGTACCGACGATGAAGACCCGCACTTCCCACCCGATCCGCACGCTCGCCCTGAGCGCCGCAGCCCTGATCGCCCTGAGCTCGACCACCGCCGCCGTCGCCGGCGATGCCCACCACGTCGGCATGGACTGGAAGGACAACTTCCTGACCCGTCTGTGTGCGCGCCAGTTCGAGATCGCCCAGCGCATGGACATGGAATCCTTCCGCGACTACGACGCCGAGACCTTCCGCGCCGTGCACGACGAACGCGCGATCACCGTGTTCGGCAGCGGCGCCACCCGCATCGGCATCGACGCGATCATGGCCACCTTCGCCAGCCACTTCGCCAATCGCGAAGCGCAGTGGAGCTGGACCGAGCGCTATCGCGTCGTCGACGGCTGCAGCTCGGCCTACATCCTCTACGAAACCGTGTACGAGATCCCGCGCATCGGCTTCCGCTCGCACGCGCTGACCGGCGTCACCTACACCTACGATCGCGGCAAGTGGCTGGCGATCTCCGATCAGGGAACGCCGCTGCCGTAATCGTCCGGTCCGCTCCCCCACCGGACCGGAAGCAAGAAAGGCGGCCTCAGGACCGCCATTCTTGTTGCCGCAAGCAGCCGACGAGACTGCAGGCGCTATCGCATCAGGCGACCCGCAAGCTGCGCTCGAACGCCATGTAACCGCCGATCCGATCCGCCCAGCGCACGTCGGGCCCTGACGGCGGCACCGTGCTGAGCATGGTCCACGACGGCTCGACATAATCCGGGAAGGTACCCGGCCATTGCTGCGGATTCAGCGGCAACGCGTTGCTCAACACGGTGGTCAGATTCACGATGGAATGGCGCGAGAGTTCGTGCGGGTACCACTCGTCCTGCACGTAGAACGCGGTGCGGAAGCCGCTGCCCACCGCGGCATAGCCCAGGTCCGACGGCGGCAGCGAAGGCACGTAATCCCAATAGTTGTAGACCCGGATGCTCGCGCCGTCGGCGATGGTGTTGGCATAAGCGACCTGCCAGCTGTCGGTGCCGACCATCGGGCTGGAGAAGTTGATATTGGTCGAAGTCAGCGGCTGGCTGATCGCCAGGTCCAGCGAGAACAGCTGGCTCAGCGCCGCGCCCAGGCTATGGCCGGTGACGTAGACCTGCTGCGGCTGGTACTTGTCGATCAGCGCGAACAACTGCTCTCGCATCGACTGAGTCATGCTGTCGCCCATGCCGTTGTAGATGCCGTAGAAGCCCGAGGCCACACGCGGAACAGGCGTGATGCTGCCGCTGCTGGGGACGAAGTCGGTGGTCAGGAAATGCACGTCCTCGTACGCGTCCATGTCCGAATCGGTGCCGCGGAAGGCGAAGATGTAGGTGCCCGGGTCGGAGATCGACTGGAACACCAGGCCGTACTTCTCCTCCGAGCCGGTGAACAGGAACGCGTCCCAGCCGGTCCAGGCATCGATCTGGTCGTAGCCCTGCGGCGAGGTGAAGGGCGTGCCGCTGTAGTAGTCGTAGGCGGCCTTGGAGGCCACTGCCAGGGCGATGGTCAGGCTGTCGTCGAGCATCGGCTGGGTGGCGGTGCTGGCGTTCTGGTTCACGGCATCCTTCCTTGTGATGGGTGAGTTCGTGCGAGCTGGATACGGTTTCACATCTCGGGCGTGCTCGCTTCGAGAATGCGCGCATTCGCGGCTTGTTCGGCCGGGTCGGGGACTCGCGCGGCGCGCACCTGGTTCGCTCGATGCTGCGCACGTATGCGCGGATCGACCACGTCGACCTGTCGATTGCGTTGCAGCAAGGCCCGGTCGCCGGGATGGAGCTGGCAGTTCCGGCTCAGTATTTCCAATTCATCGCCGTTGCTGGCTGCTCCGCTTTGCAGATTGACCACGACCCCAAGGGTGTCGCCCAGGGGTTCGAGTTGGAGACAAATACTGTCGATGGTGTCGTAGCTGCGCTGCTCGTTGCGCTCGACGAGCGCCAGCAGGTTCTCATGGTCGATCCACACCACCGACCTCACGCCCGCCACCCTGCGCGCGGCGATGCGCGCCGACTCGCGGTCGACACTGCGTGCGGGATCGGCGAGCTTCATCGAGCGCAGGAAATCCGCGCTCAAGGCTTCGGCATCGCGTTGCGCGCCCTCTTGATCTCCGAGCATCGCATTCGCCCGCATCGACGCGATACGCGCGGCGGTGCGCGCCGGATCGAGCGCTTGACCAGCCTGCTGCGGCCTGGCCGGTTCGGGCCGCGAAGACTCGGCGCACCCTACGAGCACCAGCAACAGCAGCCAGGCTCCCACGTCCTTGTTGCCCATTTCGTCCCCCCGACGAAAGTGCGTACGGTAAGCGTAGCAGGCAAATCGGGGGTAGCGCCCAATTTCTTGTGCATCGCGGCAAACCGAAGCCGTGCGCCGACAGGGATATGCCGACGTCCATGCCGACGACCGTGCGGCTACGGACGAAAACCGCGGCTACCGGGCATCGGTCGTACCGCCTCCGGAACCCTCAACCCGCCGCGGGCTCCTCCTCCCACACGATCTCGACGTTCGACAGCCCCAGCGTATACATGGTCATCGCGCTGGGCGCCCTGGTCTCGTGATCCTTGCTGGTCGCCAGCCAGCCATAGACCGGGGCCGCGCCCGCGCGCCAGGCATCGGACACGACCGGACGCGATCCGGTCAGGCAGTGGTGCATGTCGGCATCGGTCAGGCACGCGCCCCCGCCGATCATCACGCTGCGCCTGCTCTCGTCGCCGCCCGGATGCATGGGATGGGTCACGGTGTGGTCGTGGTTGCTGGAGGCGCCGAAGCGGTGGTACTGGTACTGCGCTTCGAGCGGCGTACCCGCACGTGCGCGGATGCCGATCGCGTAGGCTTTGACCGTGTGCGGGAACGGCGTGATCAAGTCCGCGGTACGCACCACCACCTGGCACTGACGCTCGAACGCCGCCGGCGGCTTGCCGTCCAACTGGGCGAAGCCGCAGGCCTTCAGCGCCACGCCCGCGAACACATCCACTTCGCCGCCGCAACCGGTGAGCAGGTAGTCGTCCGGCGGCTGCAGCGCGATTTCGTGCAGGCTGCGATGGCCGGTGGCCTCCTTGGCGAAGATCCGCACGTCCCAGACATCGTCGGGGTCGTGCAGCGCGACGATCGTGATGGCGTGGCAGATCGGCGAGACGAACTTGATGTCCTTCATGCGCGCGCACCAGCTCCAGCGTTCGTCGCGCCCCTTGCCGCTGACTTTCGGGTAGCTGGCGACGACGAAGTTGCCCAGCCGCTGGCTGACTCCCGACACGCCGGCGGAGAGAATCTTGTAGCCCTTCGGCAACGCGACCTCCTCACTGAAGTGCTGCTGGGGCTGGTCCCAGCGGCGCTGAAACACGGTCAGTCGCATCGCCGGCGGCCGGGTCAGCGCCAGCAAGGTCTCGGTCAGGGCCGCGGCGGTCGCCGGCGCTTTCAGCCGCATCGTCTCGCGCACCTTCGCATCGGCGATGGACGGAATGAACACTTCGTTGACCCAGGCCCGCTCCAGCAATTCGGCCATGAGCTTGCGATCGAAGCCCAGCGATTTCGCAGGCAGCAGGCCCACGATCTTCCATACCGGCTGTTCGTCGCTGCGGTCGATCACCTGCCAATGCGCATTGGCCTTGACGCTGGTCAGCCACAGATCGCTGGGCAGCTCCGGCAGTCCGCCGAACACGCTGGTGGCCACCGACACCTGCTGATCCTTGACCATGCACGACATCGCGGTCGAGGTCGCGCGCGCGGCGCTGACGCCGCCGGCATGCGCGGTCGACACCGAGCCGGCACCGGTCAGGCCGACGTAGGACGCCGAAGCCGATACCGCCCAGTTGGTGGCGGTGGACAAGGCTTCGTCCAGGGTCTTCATCTGCTCGACGGAGCTGCAGCTGGCCTTGGCCACGTGCTTGTACCAGCCGCCCAGCGCCGCGGTGCAGAACACATGGCTGCCGAAGCCGCGCAGGAACTCGGCCGCCGCCGCTTGCCGCTGCCCAGGCGGCTCAGCCTCGATCGCGCGCAGGGCATCCAGGGCGTCCTCGCTCAGGGCGAAACGGTTGCTGGGCAGGGTCAGCGTCGCCTGCGGCGCCCATTGGTAATGCACGCGCAGCTTGGTCGCCTTCTGCGACCGCTTCATCGCGGTTTCGTCCTTCTGGCGCTGGCCGGCATTGGCGTACTGCACCATCAGGCTGGCCGCGCCGATGCCCGAACCGAGGAACATCGCACCGCGCGCGCTGTTGGCGGTGGCGTAGGAACTGGCGGAGGTCTCGAACTGCTGCGAAGCCTCGCTATAAGCCGTCTCGCTGCTGAATTCGAAATCCTGGGTCTGGATCGGCGCCGGCTTGCCGAGCAGCGCGGCCATGTCGAGCAGGTTGGAACCGCTGGCGCGCACCAGACCGGCGGCGGTGGCGCAGTAGCCGCGCAGCAGTTGGTTCTCCTCCAGCAGCTCGGCGGTGCTACGCGGACGTTGATCCAGATAGCTGTTGAGACTGTCGACGATCTTGCTCTGCAGCCCGTCCTGGATACGTTCCATCAGCGCCGTCGCACTGGCGATGGTCGCGAAGCTGGCGTCGCCTCCCTTCAGCAGGTCCTTGGCGCTGACCTTGGCCAGGATGCGGTCGAGTTGCGCCTGCGCCTGCTTGGTCGCGGCTTCGCGGTCGGTGGCGGCCGCCTCGGCGGTTTCCTTGCGCAACTTCTCGACCGCTTCGATCGCTTCGGCCAATTGCTGTTTCTTCCTGTCGAAGCCGGCGCTGCCGGGCTCGTCGGTCTCGCTCGCCAGCTGGTCGATGCGCGCCTGCACCTGCTTGGCGGTGAGCTTCTCCACGATTCCGGCGGCGATGCGCGCCGGCCCGTCCGGTGTGTCGCCGCGGATCTGCTTGGCCAACGCCTTGCGCTCGGCCGGATTGCCGCAGACCGCCTTGAGGAATTCCAGCGAACCGATGCCGTAGTCCTTGATGACCTTGACCTGGTTCTTCAGGCCCAGCGACTTCAGGTAGTCCTCCAGCTGGGCTTCGTCGCTTTTCTTGGCGGGGGTGGGCATGAACGCGCTCCATTGTCACCAGGGATGGAGGGCGCGGATTCGCGCCCTTTAGCCAGGAACGCGTCCCATAGCGCGCTGTGAAGCGGAACCGCGCAAGCGCCCGAATGGCTTGTGCCGCGACAAAGACGCCTCGCACATGCCCATAGGTGCAATACCCAAGCCCATTCCGCCGGTCCACCATCGTCCGATCCGGCTTTCGTTGTGATCGAACTGACACCCTGGGGAGGGACCTCATGTTCCGCAGCACGCTGAAGTTCGTTTCTTCCGGTATCCGCGTTTCCAGCCTGGCGATGACGGTCCTGCTGCCGCTGCTGGGCGGAGCGGCCCTGCTGGCGCCCACGGCCGCGCAGGCCTTGGATTGCGGCAGCAACAACGGCTACACCTGCCAGGGCGCGGCCAGCCAGTACGCGGGCGGCTTCAGCCCCGGCGTGGGCAGCGGCGGTTTCGGCGGCGGCAGTTGCACCGCCACGCGCACGCCGGTGGTGTTCGTGTCGGGCAACGGCGACAGTGCGATCAGCTTCGACATGCCGCCCTCGCCCGTCGCCGGCTACACCACGCCGGCCAACTCGATCTACGACGAGCTCAAGGCGCGTGGCTACAACGACTGCGAACTGTTCGGCGTGACCTACCTGGACGCCGACGAGCGCGCCACGCCGCAGTACAACTACCACGAGCCGGCCAAATACCAGATCCTCAAGACCTTCATCGACAAGGTGAAGCTCTACACCGGCCGCAGCCAGGTCGATGTGGTCGCGCACTCGCTGGGCTCGTCGATGACCCTGGCGATGCTGCGCTATTACGGCTATCAGGGCAGCGTGCGCCGCTTCGTCAACATAGCCGGCGGTCTGCGCGGTCTGCAGACCTGCCTGAGCACCGGCTACCAGTCGCCGTACGCGCCCACCTGCAACGCCGAGGCTTACGTCTTCCCGTACGACTACTACACCTTCGGCCTGTATCCGAGCAGCGGCGCGGTCTACTACGGCTACAACCGCTGGACCGGCAGCGGCAGCAACAGCCTGCGCGCGATGCCGACCCTGCTCAGCACGATCTCGTTCTACACCATCACCGCCGGTCTCTACGATCAGGTCCACTGCTTCACCACCAGCTACTCCGGCGGTTGCAGCAGCGGTGCCTTGTTCAACGCCGCCGGCAACGTCAAGGCGCAGGTGGACATCGGCGTCGGCAGCAGCGCCTACGCCTACGATTGGGACTGGAGCGACGGCAGCCCGTACAACGCGGGCGGCGGCGACACCAGCAGCGGCATCGGCCATTTCCGCTCCAAGAGCAACGCCGGCCGCATCGTCTACAACATGCTGGCGACCACCTGCACCACCGGCTGCGCGAACGGCTACGTGGGCGTGAACGGGCCGTCGGTGAATCGCTAGCGCTTGCGGTTGCCGAGCCCGCGCCAACTAGCGGGCTCGGCATCGGCGGTGCGGCGCTACGATCGCGCCCCGGGTCTCGATCCGACCACGCCGGATGCGGCCGCGCGCAGAATCCGGCGGAAGCTCGGGCATTCCATATGGCTGGGTGCACGGCACGCGGCCGCATGCCGCAGGCCGTCGCGCAGACCGCTCAAGCGGCGAATGGTCCGATCGATCTCCTCGGCCCTGGCCTTGAGCTTCTGGCGGTCGATACGCGGTTGGCCGTCCGGCGCGAACATCAGCGCCATCTCGTCCAGCGAGAAGCCGGCGGCGCGTCCCAGCGCGATCAGCGCCAGCCGCTCCAGCACGCCGGAATCGAACTGACGGCGCAGGCCGCGCCTGCCGATCGAGGCGATCAGCCCCTTTTCCTCGTAGTAGCGCAGCGTCGAGGCGGGCAGCCCGGACCGCTGCACGACCTGGGCGATATCCAGTTCGCTCATGCGCTTGACCTCAAGTCGGCTTGAAGTTGCACGATGCGGCTTCCACCACTTGAAGGCAATGCCGAGGCAGACCGCATGAATACGAAACCGCAGGCCGACGACGCCCAGGCCGCACTTTGGAACGGCTCCGCCGGGCGCGCCTGGGTCGACGCGCAGGCGATGCTCGACCGGCTATTCCAGCCATTCCAGGACCTGCTGCTCGAGACGATTCCATTCGCAGCCGCGCGCCAGGTGCTCGATATCGGCTGCGGCACCGGCGCCATCACGCTCGCGGTCTCGCAACGACTGGGCGAGCGAGGCCGCTGTGTCGGCGTCGACATTTCGGAGCCGATGATCGCGGCCGCCCGGGCCCGCGCCGAACGACAGCGTGCGTCGGCGCACTACGTAGCCGCCGATGCGCAAACGCATGCCTTCGCGCCGCAGAGTTTCGACCTCGTCCTTTCGCGTTTCGGCGTCATGTTCTTCAGCGACCCGGTCGCGGCCTTCGCGAACCTGCGCCGCGCCGCAAAGCCCGGAGCCGAGCTCCGACTCATCGCCTGGCGCGCCGCGGCGGAGAACCCGTTCATGACGACCGCCGAACGTGCCGCGGCGCCGCTGCTGACCGATCTGCCCATCCGACAGCCCGACGCTCCCGGACAATTCGCCTTCGCGGAGCGGCGAAAAGTGCAGGCCATCCTGCAGGACAGCGGCTGGAGCGAGATCGATATCCGACCGATCGACGTGCCCTGCTCCCTGCCCGAGCCGGACCTGATTCCCTACCTCAGCCGGCTCGGTCCGGTCGGACTAAGCCTGCAGACGGCGGACGACGCAACCCGCGAACGGGTGATCGATACGGTCCGCGCGGCTTTCGAGCCTTTCGTCCATGGCGCGGAAGTCCGTTTCACCGCGGCCTGCTGGATGATCGGCGCCCGATCCGGGGGCGCGTCCTAGCTGGATTGCAGCGCGAAATCGATGGCCGCGCACACCGCCGCGGCCTGTGCCGCGTTGCACTGCGCCGGCGTGGCGCGCGGGCTGTCGGGGTAGACCTCGGTGGTGGTGCGGTAGGTCGCGTCGGTGATGCCGGCGCACAGGCCCAGCGGGCGCAAGGCGTAGTTGATGACGCCCGGCGCGACCACCGGCGAGCCGATGATCTCGCCTTTGGCGCCGGCCGGCGCGATGTGGGTGACCATCGCCACCGCCGCGATCACCGCCTGCTGGAACTCGGGCTGCGGATGTTCGGCGTCGTCGACCAGATAGAAGCCGTCGGGGATTTCGCCGGGCTCGTAGGGCTTGCCGTCGCGCGCGGCCAAGGCCGGCCGGAACTCGGATTCGTCGCTGTCGGTGGTTTCGTGCAGGTCGATGTGCATCCGCACGCTGGCGCCGACCGGTGCGACCAGGCGCAACAGCGCGGCCGATTCCTGCGCCGGGCTGTTCTCCCGGAACGAGCGGTTCGGGTCGATCGCGTCCGGGTTCCAGCGATGAATGCGCTCGTAGGCCCAAGGGCTGACGCAGGGCGCGACCAGCAGGTTGGCGCGGCCGGCGTAGCCCGCGGCATGGAGTTCGACGAACTGCAGCGCGCCGTGCACGCCGCTGGTTTCATAGCCGTGCACGCCGCCGGTCACCAGCATGGTCGGCAGATCGTCGCGCCAGTCGCGGCTCTTGATCGCGAACAGCGGGTAGCTGTCCGGGGCGTAGTCCAGGCGGCCGTACTCGACCACGTCGAACTGCGCGCGCAGCGCGTCGATCTTGCCCACCACGTCGGCCTCGTAGCTGCGATGGCGGACCTGCCGCGAACGCCATTCGGCGACTTCCGCCGCGCCCCAGGGCTGTCCGGGGGTGCCGATCGGGTAGAAGGCTGGGACGGTCATCGTGGCGTTCGCGCTGGGTGAAGGAGGGGCCACACTTTAACACCGCGTTAAAACCGCTCGCCGCGCGCGCACGGACCCGGCCCGCCATCACCGGACAGTCTGGTTCGCGGTGCCAGGATGCAGGCGACCGCCCTGTCGCCGCGGTCCGGGGCGGGCACAGACGCAGGTCAGCCGACCGCACATTTATTCGTGCCGGCGTGTCGATTTCGCCCGCCCCCGTTCGTCGTCCTGGTAAGAGCCCCGCACCGCCCCTCCGGCGCCAGGCGCTCGCCCACTCATCAGGAGCCGCCCGCATGTCGTTCCAGGCCTATCTCGACAACATCCAGACCAAGACCGGCAAGACCCCGGCCGACTTCCGCACCCTGGCCGCCAAGAAAGGCCTGGCCGGGCCCAAGGGCCTGTTGACGGGGATCAAGGCCGGCGACGTGATCGCCTGGCTGAAGCAGGACTTCGACTTGGGCCACGGTCATTCGATGGCGATCGTGGCCTTGCTGAAGGGCATGAAGAAAGAAGGCGACAAGTAAACGCGGCGCAGGCTGGGCTCAAGCCCATCGCGACCTCCCCCCGACCACCATCGGCTCCTTCGCCGCCGACGGCCCTCCCGACATCCGCACGGTAGATCAAGTCGCCCCTGCACTACCGACGGATCCCAGTTCACGCATGGCAGCCATGGCTCGCCGCCCCCGTGATGTACCCCCACAGGAGACCACAATGAAGCATTTCCTAGCGATCTTTACCGGTTCCCCCGCAGCGATGGAGGCCTGGAAGGACCTGGACGCCGCCACGCGCGAAGCGCGCGAGAAGGCCGGCATGCAGGCTTGGCAGCAATGGGCGACCACCCATGCCGCGGTCATCGTCGATCACGGCGCGCCGCTGGGCAAAACCAAGCGCATCACCAGCGACGGCATCGCCGACACCCGCAACGCCATGGCCGCCTACACCGTCGTCAAGGCGGAGTCGCACGAAGCCGCCGCGACGCTGTTCGAAAACCACCCGCACTTCGCGATCTTCCCCGGCGACGGGGTCGAGGTGATGGAGTGTTTGCCGATGCCGGAGATGTAAGCCGGTGCGGATGTAAGTGGTGCGCGGGGGCGGAGCGATCGTATCGCTCCGCCCCGGCGTGAAGGCACGCTTCGACCCGGTGTCGGCACGCCGGAGTACGATTCATATTCAGGCCGCATCCTCCCGGGCTTGCCCTGACTGCGTTCGATGCGTAGGTTGCGCCATCGCACCCGACCATCACACGAGACCGCCCGCCGTGCCGCACTACACAGGCCCCCTGCTCACCCGCCCCGTCGCCGACGCACTGCGCAGCGCACGCGAGGCCGGTGCGGACGCATGGACCGGCTCGCTGGACCTGGGGCGTTCGAACGACGAAATACGGCTGGCCACCGACGCCTGGCAATGGCGCGGCCAGCGCTATCCGTATCCTTCCGCGCTCAAGGACCGCACGATCTATCACTGGGACGGCGAGGAGTTCGCGCCGGTGTCGCGTTTCTCCGGCTCGCTGATCAAGCTGGTGCCGACCGAATGGGGCGCACCCACCTTCGAGATCGACGGCATCAAGATGCTGCCCACGGCGAAGACCTCGCCGGTCGAGGATGCGCAGCGCAAGGTCGCGCTGGTCGAACCGCGCGGCAAGATCGTGTTGGACACCTGCGGCGGCCTGGGCTACTTCGCTGCATGCTGCCTGGAGGCCGGCGCGGCCCGCATCCAGTCGTTCGAGAAAAACGAGGACGTGCTGTGGCTGCGCACGCTCAACCCCTGGTCGCCCGATCCCGACGCGCCCGACAGCGGCGGCCGCTTGCAACTCAGCCATGCCGACGTGTCGAAAGCGATCGCGCAGATCGCCGACGCCTCGGTCGATGCCCTGCTCCACGATCCGCCGCGCTTCGGCATCGCCGGCGAACTGTATTCGCAGACCTTCTACGACCATCTGGCACGCGTGCTCAAGCGCGGCGGCCGGCTGTTCCACTACACCGGCAGCCCGAACAAGCTGACCAGCGGTCGCGATGTGCCGCGCGAAGTGGCCAAGCGCCTGGAGAAGGCCGGGTTCAAGGCGCAGTTGGCGCTGGACGGAGTATTAGCTATACGGCGCTGAGCCTACGGGCCGGACGCGCCCTGCCCGGCGTCCACTCGCGCTGCGTACGACACCGATCCCCGACGCCGGGCGGCAGCGCGCTCCGATCGCGGCACCGCCGACGCTGGACAGCCGCCCAACGGCGGCTGCCTCCTGCACGCCGAATTCTCCAGCGCCGCGGCGCCCTTCGCTCAGGCCCGGGGCGACAGCAGAGCCGGCAGAATGTGCTCCAGCGCCGCCTTGACCTCAGCCACGCTCAGATCCGGTTGCGCGATCGAACGAATCGCCAGTCCTTCGATCAGGGACTGCACGATCAGCACCCGCATCTCGACCTCGGACTCGGGCACGCCCATGCCGCCCTGCTCGGAACTGCGCGCGAACCAGGCCACCAGATCGGCGCGCAGCACCTTGTCGGAGGCGTGCGTGGCCGCGGCGATCTCGGTGTCGCGTGTGGCCTCGGCGGTGAGTTCCAGGAACAGGGCCGCGTTGGTGATGCCGGGATCTTTCGCCTGCCATTGCTGAAACACCTCGGCGATGCCCTCGACCACGTCGCTGTTCGCATGCAATTTCGCGATATCGGCCCGCGCCTCCTCGAGCTGACGCTCGATGATGGCCAGGATGATGTCGTTCTTGGCCTTGAAGTAGCGGTAGATCAGGCCGGCGCTCATGCCCGCCGTCTCGGCGATGCTGGCCATGCTCGCGGCATGGAAGCCGTGCAGGACGAAGCATTTCTGCGCGGCAACCAGAATGCGCTCGCGCTGGGCCTGCGCGCGCGCCTCGGCCTTGCCGACGGGTTGGTCCTGGACGCTCATGGGCTGCGCTCGTTCCAGCCGCCTCCGAGGACTTTATAGAGCGCCACCCGATTGATCTGTTCGCTCAGGCGCGTGGTCACCAGGCCCTGCTGCGCGCCGTACAGCGTGCGCTGAGCGTCGAGCTGGTTGAGGTAGCTGTCGCGGCCGGCCTTGTAACGCGCGGTCGACAACTGGTCGGCGCGCGCGGCCGCCTCGACCAGCGCTTCCTGGGCCTGACGCTGCTCGGCCAGGGTCCGGGTCAGCGCCAGCGCATCGGCGACATCGCGGAAACCGGACTGGATCGCCTTCTCGTACTGCGCCAGGGCGATCTGCTGATCGGCCTTCGCCGACGCCAGGCCCGCGCGCAGCTTGCCGCCCTGGAAGATCGGGATGTTGATCACCGGATTGACCGACCAGGCCCGCGTGTTCGCATCGAACAGGCCCGACAGCTCGCTGCTGGCGCTGCCGAACAAGCCGGTCAGGCTGATCGACGGGAAGAACGCCGCGCGCGCGGCGCCGATGTTGGCGTTGGCCGCACGCAGCGTGTGCTCGGCCTGCAGCACGTCCGGGCGGCGCAGCAGCACCTCCGACGGCAGCCCGGACGGCAAGGCCGCGATGCCGCTCACCTCATCGGTCAGGCGCTGCGGCAGCAGGGCCGGATCGACCGGCTCGCCGACCAGCAGGTTCAGGGCGTTGATGTCCTGGGCCACCTGCCCGGCATAACGCGCCGCATCGGCGCGCGCCTGCTCTACCTGGGTACGCGCCTGGCTCACTTCCAGGCCGGACACCGCGCCCAACTCGCGCCGCTTCACGGTCAGGTCGTAGGCGGACTGCTGGTTCTTCAGCGTCGCTTCGGATACCGACAGCAGTTCGCGGTCGGCCGCCAGAGTCAGGTAGGCATTGGCGACTTCCGCGATCAGGCTCAGCTGCGCGCCGCGGCGCGCCTCTTCTTCGGCGAAGTAACGCTGCAGGGCCGACTGGCTCAGATTGCGCACGCGGCCGAACAGGTCCAGCTCGAAATTGGTGATGCCCACGCCGGCGGTGTACTGGTCGACGACCGCCTGGTTGTCGCCGCCGGTGCGCTGCAGCTGTGCGCTGACGCCGACCGCCGGGACGCGATCGGCGCGCTGAATGCGGTACTGCGCGCGCGCCTTCTCGACGTTCAGCACGGCCACGCGCAGATCGCGGTTGTTGTCCAGCGCGCGGCCGATCAACGTTTCCAGATTCTGGTCGGCGAAGAAATCGCGCCAGCCGATGTCGGCCACCGCGACGGCCGATGCCGTCTCGCCAGCCTCGCCCGCCGGCGCGGCGCCGACGAAGGCCTGGGTGGTCGGCGGCAACGGCCATTCGCCCGGAATCGCCGCGTCGGCGACCGGCAGCTTCGGCGCCAGGCTGACGCAGCCGGCGGTCGCCAGCGAGATCGCCAGCGCCAGGGCGTGAATCGACAACTTACTCATGGTTCTGCACTCCTGCCGAAGCCTGCGCAGCGGGCGCGCGCTTCTTCCTCACGAACAATTTCTCGACCACGACGAAGAACAGCGGGACGAAGAAGATACCCAGGAAGGTACCCACGACCATGCCGCCGAGCACGCCGGTGCCGATCGCGCGCTGCGCGCCGGAACCCGCGCCGGAGGCCAGCGCCAGCGGCAGCACGCCCAGGCCGAAGGCCAGCGAGGTCATGATGATCGGGCGCAATCGGTCGCGCACCGCGGCCAGCGTGGCCGCGATCAGGTCCATGCCGTTCTTGAGGTTCTCCTTGGCGAACTCGACGATCAGGATCGCGTTCTTGCTCGACAGGCCCACCGTGGTCAGCATCGCCACCTGGAAGTAGACGTCGCGCTCCATGCCGCGCAGCCAGGTCGCCAGCACGGTGCCGAGGATGCCCATCGGCGCGATCAGCAGCACCGAGGTCGGGATCGCCCAGCTTTCGTACATCGCCGCCAGACACAGGAACACGATCAACAGCGACAGCGTGTACAGCAGCGGCGTCTGCGCACCGGCCTGGCGTTCCTGGAACGACAGTCCGGTCCATTCCAGGCCGATGCCCTGCGGCAGCTGCGCCACCAGCTTCTCCACTTCGGCCATGGCCTGGCCCGAGCTCACGCCCGGCTTGGCTTCGCCGTTGATCTCCAGCGCCGAAACGCCGTTGTAGCGCTCCAGTCGCGGCGAACCGTATTCCCAGCGCGTAGTGGCGAAGGCCGAGAACGGCACCATCTCGCCCTTGTCGTTGCGCACGTACCAGCGGTTGAAATCGCTGGGCACCATCCGGAACGGCGCGTCGGCCTGGATGTAGACGCGCTTGACCCGGCCGCGATCGACGAAATCGTCGATGTACTGACCGCCCCAGGCCGCCTGCAGGGTCGAGTTGATGTCGGCGATGCTCAGACCCAGCGCCGACGCCTTCTGATTGTCGACGTCGACCCGGAACTGCGGCGTGTCTTCCATGCCGTTGGGACGCACGTTCTGCAAGAGCTCGCTCTTGCCGGCCATGCCGAGGAACTGGTTGCGCGCGGCGACCAGGGCGTCATGGCCCAGCCCGGCGTTGTCCTTCATGTAGAACACAAAGCCGTTGGAATTGCCCAGCTCGAACACCGCCGGCGGCGCCAGCGCGAACACGAACGCGTCCTTGATCTGCATGAAGCTGCCCATGGCGCGGCCGACCACGCCGTTGACGCTGTTGTCCGGCATCGGGGTCTTGCCGAAGCTGGTCAGCCAGCGCCAGCGGTCGCCCCAGGTGGCTTCGCGCTCTTCCCACGGCTTGAGCTGCGAGAACGCCATGCCCGCGTTCTGGCCGTTGCCGGCGAAGCTGAAGCCCTGCACGGTGAACAGCGAGTCCACCGCCTTGTCGGACAGGAACTGGTCCTCGACCTTCTTGAGCACCTCGCCGGTGCGCTCCTGGGTCGCGCCGACCGGCGCCTGCACGATGGTGAACAGGAAGCCCTGGTCCTCCTGCGGCAGGAACGAGGACGGCAGGCGGAAGAACAGCACGCCCATCAGCACCGCCATCGCCGCGAACACCATCATGAAACGGCCCGAACGGGTGACGATGCCGCGCACCACGCCCTGGTACTTGTTGTTGCCGGCGTCGAACTTCTTGTTGAACCAGCCGAAGAAACCCTTGTCGGAGGCGTGGTGGCCCTTCTCGATCTGCTTGAGCATGGTCGCGCACAGCGCCGGGGTCAGCACGATCGCGACCAGCACCGAGAGCCCCATCGCCGAAACGATGGTGACCGAGAACTGACGATAGATGACGCCGGTCGCACCGCCGAGGAACGCCATCGGCACGAACACCGCCGACAGCACCAGGCCGATGCCGACCAGCGCGCCGGTGATCTGGTCCATGGATTTGCGTGTGGCTTCGACCGGCGACAGGCCTTCCTCGCTCATCACGCGTTCGACGTTCTCGACCACGACGATGGCGTCGTCGACCAGCAGGCCGATCGCCAGCACCACCGCGAACATGGTCAGCATGTTGACCGAGTAGCCGAACAGCGCCAGCAGGCCGAACGTGCCCAGCAGCACCACCGGCACCGCGATCGTCGGGATCAGGGTGGCGCGGAAGTTCTGCAGGAACAGGTACATCACCAGGAACACCAGCACGATCGCTTCGAGCAGGGTTTTGACCACTTCCTCGATCGCCACGCGCACGAACGGCGTGGTGTCGAACGGCGTCACCGCCTTCAGGCCCTTCGGGAACGAGGGCTTGAGCAGTTCGAGCTCGGCCTGCACCGCCTGCGCGGTGGCCAGCGCGTTGGCGCCCGTCGCCAGCGAGATCGCGATACCGGTCGCCGGCTTGCCGTTGAAGCGGGCGATGGTGCTGTAGTCCTCCTGACCCAGCTCGACCCGGGCGACGTCGCGCAGCTTCAGCACCGCGCCGCTGCTGTTGGAGCGCAGCACGATGTTCTGGAACTGCTCGGCGGTCTGCAGGCGGTCCTGCGCGGTGATGGTGGCGTTGAGCTGCTGGCCCTTCACCGACGGCGTGCCGCCGAGCTGGCCGACCGCGACCTGCGCGTTCTGCGCCCTCAGGCCGTTGATGACGTCGGTCGGGGTCAGCTTGTAGGTGTTGAGCTTGTCCGGATCCAGCCAGATCCGCATTGCGTACTTGGTGCCGAACAGCTGGGTGCTGCCGACGCCGTCGACGCGGGCGAGCGGATCGACCAGGTTGGCGGCTACGTAGTCGGCGATGTCGGCGCCGTTCATGCTGCCGTCCTCGGACACGAAGCCGATGACCTGCAGGAACGACGAGCTCGCCTTCGACACGCTTACGCCCTGCTGCTGCACGATCTGCGGCAGCAAGGGGGTGGCCAGCTGCAGCTTGTTCTGCACCTGCACCTGGGCGATGTCCGGATCGATGCCGCTTTCGAAGGTCAGGGTGACGCTGGACTGGCCGTCGGACGAACTGGTCGCCGACATGTACATCAGGCCGTCGATGCCCTTCATGTTCTGCTCGATGATCTGGGTCACCGAGTTTTCGACGGCCTTGGCCGAGGCGCCGGGGTAGGACGCGTTCACCGATACGGTCGGCGGCGCGATGGTCGGGTACTGCGAGATCGGCAGCTGGGTGATCGCGATGGCGCCACCGAGCATGATGATGATCGCCAGGACCCACGCGAAGATCGGGCGATCGATAAAGAACCGTGCCATGAATTTCTCCGGTTACTGCTTCGGCGCGGCGGCGGCAGCCGCGGCCGGCTTGGCCGGCGCAGCGCCCTTCTCGGTCGCATCGACCGGCATGCCCGGGCCGATCTTCTGCAGGCCCTCGACGATCACCTTGTCGCCGGCCTTCAGGCCGCTTTCGACCAGCCACTTGTCGCCGATCGCCTGACTGACCTGGACTTCGCGCGGCTCGACCTGGCCCTTGGCGTTGACGACCATCGCGGTCGCGCCGCCCTTGGGATCGCGGCTGATGCCCTGCTGCGGCACCAGCAACGCGTTCTGGCGCACGCCGGTACCGATCAGCGCACGCACGTACATGCCGGGCATCAGCAGGTTGTCGGGGTTGGGCACCACCACGCGCAGCAGGAAGCTGCCGGTGCCTTCGTCGACGGTGACCTCGGAGAACGCGAGCTTGCCTTCGAGCGGGTACTTGCTGCCGTCTTCCAGCAGGATCGTCACCGGCGTGCTGGCTTCGGTCAGGGTGCCGGCGGCGATCTGCTTGCGCAGCGCCAACAGTTCGGCGCTGGACTGGCTGATGTCGACGTGAACCGGATCGAGCTGCTGCACCACTGCCAGCGGTTCGGCCTGATTGGCCGTGACCAGCGCGCCCTGGGTGACCGCCGACTTGCCGATGCGGCCGCTGATCGGCGAGGTGATGCGCGCGCGGCCCAGGATCACGCCGGCGCTGCGCACTGCGGCGCGGCCGGAGCTCACATCGGCCTGGCTCTGCTTGAGCGTGGCGACCGCGGTTTCGTCGTCCTGCTTGCTGACCGCGTCGATCTTGACCAGGTCGCTGGAGCGCTGCGCGTTCAAGCGCGCCGAATTCAACGCCGCCTCGCCGCGCGCCAGCGTGGCCTTAGCGGTTTCCAGATCCGCGGCGTAGGTCTTGTCGTCGAGCTGGTACAGCGGCTGCCCGGCACTGACCAGGCCGCCTTCGGTGAACAGGCGCCGCTCGACGATGCCGCTGACCTGCGGCCGGACTTCGGCGATCAGCGAGGCGCTGGTGCGCCCGGGCAGTTCGCGGGTCAGGGTGACGGTCTCGGGCTTCAGGGTCACCACGGTGACCTGGCCCTTCTGGCCGCCGGGGCCGCCTTGCGGATCGCCGCCCTTGCCGCAGGCCGCCAGGGCCAGCGCCAGCACGGCCGCGGTGAGTACGGTGGGGACGCCGGAAATAGCGTTATGGGACATAGACTTGCGCGACGGCATGGGGGAGCCTCAGGTCGTTGATTGCGGTCGGCGGACCGCGGCCACTTCGTAGAATGAACGATCATTCTCTTTTCTTGGTCGGGCGAGGTCAAGTGTCCTCGCCCCGGCTTCCGGCCGGTTCCGACGCATGTTGCGGGCTTTCCTTGTGTTTTTTTTGTGCAGGGAAAGCGAACAGCCTTGTTCCGCAAAGCCGAATCGCGCCGTGCCGGCGAGGCCCGGCGCCTGGCCTTCTGTCTCGGCGGGCAGGTTTCCGCAGGCAGTCTCCTTCCCGCCTCGCACAGCCCGCCAAGGGCCTAAGGCCCCCTGTCTTCCGGCCTATTTTTATCGTTTAGCGATATATATATTATCGTTTTACGACAACCCAGCCGGGAATCAGCCATGAACCGCACCTCCGCCCGCGCCCTCGCCATCACCCGTCCGGTCATCCAGGGCCTGACCGTCCTCAACCTGCTCTACGCCGCGTCCCTCACCGCCCTGCTGGTCTGGAGCTTCTTCATCCAGGGCTGGCCGGAACGGCCGCTGGGCTTCGAACTGACCAAGCTGCATCCGCTGGCGCCGCAAGGGCTGCGCGCGATCGTCCTCATCGGCGTAATCGGCGCGGCGATCGTGCATACCGTGCTGCGTCGCCTGCTGGCGATCGTCGACACGGTGCGCGCCGGCGATCCCTTCCTGCTCGAAAACGCCAAGCGCCTGGACCTGATCGCGTGGAGCGTGCTGGCGCTGGAACTGCTGCGCTGCATCGTCGCGACCATCGCCGCGATCGTGTGGGAGCCGGGCAAGATCGACGGCTTCTCGTTCACGCCGTGGCTCGCGGTGCTGCTGCTGTTCGTGCTGTCCAGCGTGTTCGCCCACGGCGCCCGCATGCGCGCCGACCTCGAAGGGACGGTATGACATGGCGATCGTCGTCCGCCTCGACGAACAGCTGCACGCGCGCCGCATGACCCTGACCGAACTCGCCGCGCGCGTCGACATCACCCTGGCCAACCTGTCGATCCTCAAGACCGGCAAGGCCAAGGCGATCCGCTTCTCCACACTCGAAGCGATCTGCACCGCGCTGGAGTGCCAGCCCGGCGACCTGCTCGCCTTTGATCCCGCCCTGCCTTCCGAGGAGTGACGCCATGCTCGCCCGACCGTTCGCACCCGACCCGCGCCACGAGAACGTCCGCCCGATCCAGATCTGGGGCCTGCGCTTGTTCTTCCTGCTGATGCTGATCTTCGTCACGCCCACCGCCTGGCGCGCGCTGCTGACCCACGAAGGCCCCTGGGACCCGGTGCGTGCGGTCACGTTCGCGGTGTGGGCGACCTACCCCGCGCTGGCGCTGTTCGGCTTGTTGCGCCCGCTGCGCTGGCTGCCGCTGATGCTCTTCACCATCGGCTACAAGGCGGTCTGGCTGGCGTTCGTCGCCTATCCGCTGTGGCGCGCCGATAGCTTGTGGGGCACGCCCACCGGCGAAGTCGCCAGCTCCTTCCTCGCGCTGCCGCTGCTGACCGCGGTGGTGCCGTGGGGCTACGTGTGGAGGACGTACTTCGCCTGGCCGCGACTTGCGATAGAAACGCAGCCGACGCCGGTGGGCGAGGCCAAATAGCGCTACGCCACTCGGCCCCTTGCGTGGCGGATCACCGCCTCAAGGTACGTCGCAACGCCAGATCGAACTCGCCAGCCACAGGTTGGCGCGGGTGATGTGGTTGTAGACCTCTTCCAGCGGCGTTCCGCCTTGCGCCGTGCACTGGCCGATGGCGTCGGCGCGCGCGTTTTCCAATGCGATGCCCGGGTCATAACTCTGGCCCTGCCCGCTCACGGTCACCACGCCGGCCGACGCCGCGCCGGAAACAGACAACAACAGCGCCGCTGCGAAAGCGATCGAAGAGGTCCTCATTGCGCGTACTCCCGATACGAGTTCGCGGGCATTCGAGCACGGCGCATGCAGACCGCAGTGAAAGCCGAGTAAGCGCTTCGTAAAACTGCGAACCCGTACGCGCAAAAAACGCATGCACCGACCCAGTGCCTTACTTCTTCGACGGCGGATCCTCGCCCGGCAGCGTCTGGTGCCCTTCGCCTTCCGGCAGGTCCGCGTTCTGCACGTGCTTGCGGCGCGCCTGTCCCTCGCCGTCCTGCGGGTTCTCGCCCGGCAGCGGTTGGTGGCCCTGACCGCCCGGCGGACCATCGCCTCGATCCGGCTGGGTATCGCGATGCTTCTGACCTGCAGTGTCCTTGCCCATGTCGTTCGACCTCGTAGGACGCCGGTTACGGTGAGGCCGGCGATACCGCACGCTGCGTCCTGGACGGTTAACGCAGGGTCTAGCCGACTCTCGCGGCTCTTCACGACCGCCGAACGTACCGCCCCGTTTAGGCTGAACCCGTCGATTCCCGCCGTGTCCGCAAGCCGCTACGCCGAACGGCTTTGCCCGTATCCCGCTGCGCCGGCGATACGACGCCGCGCGAACGGGTTTACCTCGACACCGTCTACGTGACGAACGGCACCGGGCCTGACGGGCTATTTACCGTTGCGGCGTCGAGCCTGGATGCTGCGGTTCAAGCACCGCAGGGGAAGGCAGATGAAGCAGATCATTCGCGACCGCCACGGATCGCTGCGCAACGGCTGGTGGATCCTCGCGTTTCTCGTGCTGTTCCTGGCCAGCCAGCCGGTCTACCGCGTGGTGTCCAAGGCGATCCAGCATCAGGGATTCGAGGGCGCCTGGCTGGCGCCGCTGCCGGTGCTGTTCCTGAGCCTGGTGACCTACGCCTGCCTGCGACTGCGCCGCGAAGGCCTGGCCGCGGTCGGGCTGCGAGCGGACCTCACCTGGGCGCGCGAGCTGTTCTATGGCGCGGCCTTGGGCATGGCCCTGATCGGCCTGGTGACCGGCCTGATCTTCGCCGCCGGCGGCGTCCGCTTCAGCCTCGACCCGACACGCAGCTTGAACGCATTGGCCATGGGCACCTGGATGTTCGCCTGGGCCGTGGTGCTGGAAGAACTGCTGTTCCGCGGCTTCGTATTCCAGCGCCTGGTGGACGGCATCGGCGCATGGCCCACGCTGCTGGGCATGGGACTGTTGTTCGCCATCGCCCATTGGGGTAATCCCGGCATGGAAGGGCCGACTCTGGCCTGGGCGACGCTCGACACCGCGCTCGGCGCCATCCTGATGGGACTGGCCTACCTGCGCACCCGCAGCCTGGCCCTGCCCATCGGCCTCCACTTCGGCTGGAACTGGGCCCAGGGCGCCCTGCTCGGCTTCGACGTCAGCGGCTTCGACCAAGCCGGCTGGCTGCTGCCGGAACTGCTCGCCAAACCGCAGTGGCTGACCGGCGGCGCGTTCGGGCCGGAAGCGAGCGTCTTCGCGGTACTCGTGGATACGATGGCGGTGGTGCTGATGTGGCGCTGGAAAGGCAGCGCGAAGACGCAGCCGGCAATGCCCGCGCCAGTCGCCGCAGTCGCTACCGACTGAGCCGGCGCCTAGAATCGCCGACTGCACCGACGCGACGAGCGCATGAACACCCACCCCATCTTTAAGCCCGACTCCCCCGCCGACGTCGATCGCATGATCGCCGCGCATCCCTTCGCGCTGGTGATCAGCTCCGCCGACGGCGCACCACTGGCCACGCCGCTGCCGCTGCTGCTCGAACGCGACGCCAACGGCGGGATGAGCTTGTTGGGCCACATGCCGCGCGCCCACCCGCACACGGACCTGCTGCGTCGGCAACCGCGCGCACTGGCGGTGTTCCAGGGCGCGCACGGCTATATCTCGCCTTCGTGGCTGACCGACCGCACCCAGGCCCCGACCTGGAACTACGAAACCGTGCAGCTGGACATCGACGTCGAGTTCGACGACAGCGCCGAAGCCATCCGGACCGCACTGACCCGGCTGGTCGACCATATGGAACGCGGCCGCCCGAACGCCTGGTCGGTCGCCGACATGGGCGCCCGCTACGACAAGCTCGCACCGGCAGTAGTCGCCTTCCGCGCCCGCGTCGTCGACGCCTACGCCAAGTTCAAACTGGGGCAGAACGAACGGCCCGACGATCGCAGCGAGATCCTCGCAGGCTTGGAGTGCACCGGGCAGCAGGCCTTGGTCGATGCGATGAGGCGCGCCGGGCTTTAGTCGGGCCTGCGGCTGCGGAACAAGAACGACCTGTAACGAGGCGGGGCGTCAGGCGTGTCGCCCTTCCGTTTGGAGCAGCGAATGGAGGCACGACGCGACCAGCACTAGGGCCGCCAGGCCGATCGGCAGAATGAAATCCATATGCGGGTTCTAACCCGGATTTTTGTGGGTGAGTTTTTAACCCGCCGCACCGTCGCGCTTTCGATCCAAGCGGCGCATTCTCTTGACCTCGCCGCCGATGCTGGGATCGTCACGCAACTCCAACAGTAGCATTTTCGCTCTTGGGTCTTTGGAACGTTTCAGCGTAAACAGCAGCGGGGCGCGAGCATGGCCCAAGCGAGGATCCTTGACCAGCCGCAATAGATCGTCGATCGCTTCATGGCTGAAGGCGCCATCCAGCGCAATTGCAGCCACGTAATGAATCGCTGGCGGCAGATGCGCGGCGTTCTGCTCGAACAACGCGACCAACTCATCCCAGTACGGCCGTGCTACCGGCGAACCGAGGGCACGCAGCAGCATTTCCCGGATCTGGTCTGGATATTCAAGCCGTTTTACGTGCTCCAGCAGGATCGAAATGATGGCTGGGTCAAGTTTTCGACCATCGAGCAAGTCCGCCACTCCCTGCACGTTCACGCCGGCCGCACGCAGCGCTTCCACGATGGGCCGAGCCGCTCGATCTCTTTCTTCTAGAAGTTGCTTTCGCTCCTCCTCTTTCCGGGCAAGCATTGCTTGATGCTCAGGGTCAGAGCCTAGCTCAGCGATAAGCTCAGCAGCAGTCTTTCGCTTCTCATTCATGGAATAACCTTCAGAGTGATTTCTCCAGACTTAACTGCAGCTTCTAGCGGCGCTGACAATTGCGCACCAGGCCTAACGAACAAGTTGAACTGCATACCATTTGCTCGAGCATAATCAACGTAGTCGCGTATTTGACGTGTATATGCCTGATACGAGACATTCTTGACTTCACTGACGGTCTTCATAGCCAGATTAATGCCATCAGGAATACGGAGGCGGCCATTGACATATATTAACTCGCGGCCGCCGATCGCATATGTCGCCCGAACTGCATCTTCGCCAGCCTTCCCTAACCGCAGTGCTAGCAAGCCAGCACCAACCAGCTTGGCACCACCGACGGCAGCGAAGAATGGGACACCCACAGATATCCCATCGAATACTAACAGCCTGAGGGATCGCGAGATTCACAAAAGGTCGACGGATGCCCAGCCCCGTCGCGTGCGCCACAGGTCCATTGCCTCTGGAGGGATAATTGTCAGCCCTTACTCGCGCGCTTCCCTCCATTTTCAGGCGTCTTAGGCGAGTTTGACCGCCAGACCCACACCTTTAAGCCAGCGCTGACCCAGTCGTTGCGCCAGTTCGATCAGATCCTGGGCTTCGCCGACCACACGCCAGTAGCCCGAGCCCACCGACCTCACCCGCTTCGTCCAGCGGCTTGGCTCCCTATCCAGCTTTACCAATACGC
>NZ_LMHF01000003.1:48483-60872 GCF_001427715.1 Lysobacter sp. Root667 | reverse complement strand
GAGGCGATGGCTGGTGCTCGGGTAGGTGTAGGCCTGGGTGGCACCCGCGTCGGTCTTGCTGGTCCGGTTGCCGGTGGCGTCGTAGGTGTAGCCCTGCAGCAATGCGTTGGTGGTGCCGTCGCGGGTTTCGGTCAGGCGGCCGAGCTTGTCGTAGGCATAGGCGCGCAGCGGCGGTTCGGACTGGTCGCCCTTGCGCAGCTTGATCAGGTTGCCGACGGCGTCGAACTCGTAGCCCAGCGACAGGCCGTCCGGGCCGACGTCCTCGATCACGCCGGGCTGGTAGTTCTGGTTGTGGGTTCGCTTGAGGCGGCGGCCGTCGCCGTACTCCAGTTCGGCCGCGGGGCCGAAGGGGTAGTAGGTGACGCTGGTCAGCAGGACCTGCGGGCTTTGGCCGGGCTGGGTGACCGTGACGCCGCTGGGCTGGCCCAGGGCGTTGTAGGTGTAATCGGCACGCGTGCCGCTGGGATAGGTCACCGACGCCAGCTGGTTGGCCAGGGTGTAGCCGTAGACCAGGGTGAACACCTGGCCGTTGGTGGTCTGGACCTTGCGCGCCACGTTGCCGCGGCGGTCGTAGCAGTAGCGGGTGTTGCCGCTGCCGTCGTCCATGCGGGTCAGGCGGCCGATGCTGAAGGTCTCGCCGGTTTGGCAGACGGCCTGGGTGCTGTCGTAGGTGTAGCCGACGTTGAGCGCGGTGTCGCTGTAGGCGATGCCGACGACGCGGTTGAGGGCGTCGTAGCTGTAGGTCGCCGTTTCGTTGCGGGCGTCGGTCTGGGTCTTGCGGTTGCCGGCGCTGTCGTAGATGTAGCCGGTGACCCCGGTGTCCGGGCTGGTCAGCTGGGTCAGGTCGCCCAGGCCGTTGTACTGGTACTGGGTGTTCAGGCCTTTGGGGTCGGTGACCTGGGTCAGGCGGTCCAGCGCGTCGTACTGGGCCGTTGTACTGGTACTGGGTGTTCAGGCCTTTGGGGTCGGTGACCTGGGTCAGGCGGTCCAGCGCGTCGTACTGGAACTGGGTCTGGGCGTTGATGCCGGCGGTGTCTTGCAGGGTCTTAATCAAACGGCCCAGCGGGTCGTAGGTGTTGTCGGTGACCGTGCTCAGGGCGTCGGTGGTGGTGTCGAGGTTGCCACCCACGTCGTAGACATAGCCGGTGGCGTGGTTGTAGGCGTCCTTATCGGTCTTGAGCTGGCCCAGCTGGTTGTAGACGCGCGACAGCGTGCGCAGCAGCACGCCGCCGCTGTCCTTGGTGTCTTCCTTGGTGCGCTGGCCGGCGTTGTCCAGGGTGTAGACGATCTGGTTACCAGCGTTGTCGGTGACGGTGGTCAGGCGGTGCGCGGCGTCATACCCGAACACGGTGTAGCTGCCGTCGGGCGACGTGATCTTGCTGACCAAGCCGGTCGGCGTGTACTCGTAGCGGGTGATGGCGTCGTCGGTCTCGCTGCCGGCGTTGGGGCCGCGGACCTTGCTGGCGGTCAGCCAACCGCGCGGGTGGTATTCCAGGTCGGTGACGACGCCGTTGGGGTTTTTGATCGACAGTGCCCGGCCGGCGCCGTCGTAGCGCAGAGTTTCCGTGACCTGGCCCAAGGCATTGGTGACCTTCCACAGGTCGCCCTTGCGGTATGCACAGGTGGCCGGCGTGGTGGCACAGCTAGCTTCATCGCTGGCGTAGTAGGTCAGCTGAGTCGTGTCGGTGACGTCGGTGCGCGGGCCGTTGACGGCGGTGACCAGGCCCAGCAGCGGACAAGTACCGGCGGTGATGTCGGTCTGTTCGCAGTAGGTGGTGGCGCTGGTGCGGGTGTTCGCAGGCGTCGCCGGGTCGATCGCAGTCGACGTGAGCGCCTGGCCGCGAGCGTTGTAGGTCCAGGCGGTCTTGCCGACCAGGGCGTTGGAAGCGTTGTAAGTCCGACGCTCAGTCACAGCCGCCCACGGCGCGTTCCAATCGGTCTGGATCGTGCGGGTCGTGGCTACAGGCGTGGCCCAGAAGTCGAGGCCCTCCGCGCGGCTGGTTTCGCGCCAGTTGGTGTACTGATACGTGGTGCGCGACGCATTCGCGTCGATCCTCCAGTTGAGGCGGTCGTCCGTGTAGTCGGCGTACGTGGTAACCCCGACCGATCCGTCTGTGCTGGCAAGCGCCGTGTGGCTGGGCGCCTTGCCCGTGTTGTGCGACTGGTAGGAGTAGGTTTTGGTTGCCCCTTCCGGCAACGTCACTTTGGACTTGCCGTCGGCCTGATACTCGACGGTCACACGACCGGTTCCGCCCGCATGCTCGCTGAGCGTGGCGCGGCCGCGGTCGTCATAGGTGTAGGTCGCGTAGCGCACGCCGTATTCGTCGAGCACGCCGGTCAGGTAGTTGGCGAAGAACTGCGGGTCGCAGCCGGAGATGACCGTGCCTGTCGCATCCCGACACAGTTTGGTGGGTTCCGCGTAGAGGTATTCGCGGCTGTCCATGGCGGTCGGCGCGCCGTGGCTGGCGTACTTCAGGCGACCAAGGCTGTCGTAGATATACGCGGCGACTGCGACACCATCGGCGGAGATCCCGGTGATGCGCGGCGGCGAGCCTTCGGCGCCTCCTGTTGGCGTCGCGGTGTAGCTGAAGCTCAGCGTACGGCCGGAGGGGCTGCGCAGTTTCAGCAGCAAACCTTCGACCGGGCATTGACCCAACTCGACCGCGGCGGCTTCGCAGTACTCGTAGGAGAACACGCGATCGCCGGAGCGGCTGTACTTCATACGGCCGGCGTCGTCGAACCAGCGGACCTGGCCGGGTCCCGTGGTCACGCGCCAACGCGCATACGCTACGGGATCGGGCTCTCGGAAAACTGCGGTTGCGGTTGATGTGCGCGATGCGAAGTTCGAGGCATCGATCTTAACCAAGGGCTCGTAGTAGCCGTCGCTCTGACGCCAGCTTTCAGGCTGTCCATCGATCATGTTCAAGCGATCGGAAAAGGAATGCGCCCAGTTGTCACCCATGCCCGAGTAGAGCGCGAGGTCGTTGGTGGAATTGTAGGAGCGGCGAAAAGACAAGCCTTCCCACGAGAAATCTTCCTCGCCATATTCCTTATTTCCGGTCGCCGCCACCAACGGATTTCCGTCTTTCGGGCATTTGCTGCATTGAGCGGGACGATAGATCGTGATCTGAGCGCTGGTGTTGCCGCGACATACCTTCGGCCACACCGGGTTATCGCCACTGTTGAGAAACATCGGCGTATAGAGTGTCGGGCACTCGAACCAATCGTTACGATCAACGGTCATCTCTTCGAAGAAGCCGTTTGGAATCAATGTCGCCCTGAATATGCGCATGCCGTTTTCACGGAAGGGGTTGCGCGCAACTACTACGAATTGACCGCTGACCGTCCAGTTCGGCGGCGTACCCAACACGTAACTTCCGGAGAACGAGCCCGTATAGTTGTCGCCCGCATAGGGGTAATTGTTGAGAATGTCTGCTTGCAGCAGATCTTCGTTTTCGCAACCTCGCCCGTCCGGTGTTGGAGCCGGCCCCCAGCAACCGCGATGCTTACCGGTGGGAACATGCGATGAGTAGTAGTCCCCGACAAGGGTCGGCTCGATCCTGCGCACTTGGTATTGAAGCAACACCCCCGGGCCTGTGGGCTGCTCGCTCGTTCTCACCAACAATGCATTGCCGATCGCAGGCGATGGCTCGGTGCGGATGTATGCCTCGGCCTCTCCCAGTGTCTTGAAGCATTGATTCTGCTGGCCTGGCATGTAGCGCGTAGCGCAATACTGATCCGCCGCCAGCGAAATCCCCGGCAATGCCAAGGACACCAAGAACACCAGCCACAGGACTACGTTCTTTCCGCTCATGCTCATATGACCTTCCCTGGTGCCTGCGACTGGTTGTAGCGGGCATCATCACGAAGGTGCGTCTCAGCAATCAAGACAGCACGCGGCACTTTTTATGACGAGAGCCGAACCGCCAATCCCGATCAACTGATTGGCGACGGAATCGCGATGCAAAACGTGATGGATGTCTTGTTGCGCGAGCGCAAGCATCGGCGAAATATGAAAGCGCGAACTCAGCCCGCCCGCGCACGCCAAGCGCGCAAACCGGCATATACCAGCACTAGGGCCGCCAACGACGTCCCGATCGCCGCCCACTCTCGCGAAGTCAGAGTGGCCAGGATCGCCACCATCGTGAGCACGGCGATCAGCGGCACGGTCGCGCCGCCCGGGAGCACGAAAGGTTCGCCGCGTTCGCGCAGGTCCATGCGCTGGGCGCGCCAGGCGGCGATGGAGACGGCGGCGAAGACCAGGCAGATCGCGCCGCCGGAGATCAGGGCCAGGGTTTCGAAGCTGCCGGCCATGGCCAGAGCTGCGCCGATCGCGGCGTGGGTGGCCAGAGCGAGGCGCGGAACGCGGTGGACGGCATCGACCCGACCGTAGACATGCGGCAGGTAGCCATCGCGGCCCAGGGCGAACAGCAGGCGCGAGGATGCGAACAGGTTGCCCATCAGGAAGCCGGTCATCGATACGCAGGCAGTGATCAGCAGCAGGGCGTGGCCCGGGGCCCAGATCGCGCCGGCGGCATCGGCGATCGGTGCGCCGCTGTGCGTGAGCGCGGCGCCGAGCGAGCCTTGGCAAACCACTTGCAGGCCGATGTAGAGCAGCACGACGATCGCGATCGCCGACAAGGTCGCGCGCGGCACGTGACGCGAGGGATCGCGCACTTCGCCGGTGGGCACCAGCGCGGTTTCCATGCCCGAATAGGCGAACACCACCAGCACCATCGCGCTGCCCAGCGCGCTCCAGGAGCCGATGCCATTCCAGCCCACGTGCTGCCAGTCGACGAACAGCAGGCCGAACGAGGCCAGCAGGAACAGGGGCGTGAGTTTCAAGGTCGCCAGCAACACGATCATGCGCGCGCCCAGGCGCACGCCGAAGGCGTTGAGCGCGAACAGGCTGGCGTACACGGCGAAGATCAGCAGCGCGCGCGGCAGCGGTTGCGCGAAGCTCGGCCAGGCCTGCGCGACTTGTCCCGCCAGCGCAGCGGCGACGCCGGCGCTGGAGGCGGCGTTGCAGATCCACATCAAGGCGCCAGCGATGAAACCGGCGAACGCGCCGTAGGCCGCACCGACGTAGGTATAGGGCCCGCCGGTGGCGGCGGCGCGGCTGCCGACGGCCGAGAAGCACATCGCGATCGGCACGATCGCGACCGCACCGGCGATGAAGGCCAGCGGCGCCGCATTGGCCAGACGCGAGGACAGCAGCGCCGGCAGCATGAAGATGCCGGCGCCGACGATGATGTTGATGATCGAGGCGCCGAGTTGGAACGGCCCCAGCGCGCGCACCAGTGCGGCGTCGCCCTGCAGCGCGGCCGGCTGCGTAGGAGCGGACCCGTCGGCAGGCGTGGCGGCTGTGCTCATGGCGGAGGTCCCCGGAGACTGCGTCGCAGCCTCGCACGCTCGGCGCGCAAAGGCGAGGCGTATGGCCCCGCAACAGCGGAGTAAGCCGCGATCCGGGTCGCAGGTATCGCCACGGCGCGATACATGACGGCGCGGATCGCGACTTACCCCGCGGCTGCGCGGCCGGGGGACGGCTACACCCTATTCCGGTCGGCCCGGTGCATGAATCCGGGATTCCACTCAGGCGGCGGCAGGTATTTCCCGGTCTCGGTCAGCTGGTTCGGCCAACTGTTCCGGTCAGCTGTTCTGACACATGAAATCGACGAAGGCGCGCAGCTTCGGCGCCAGCTGCCGGCGCGCCGGGTAATAGATGTAGAAGCCGGGGAAGGAGGGCGTGTACTGCTCCAGCACCGGGACCAGGCGGCCGGCGGCGATGTCGTCGGCGACGATGGTGTCGAACAGCTGCGCCAGCCCCAGTCCGGCCAGGACCGGTCCGTGCGCCAGCGTGCTGTCGTTGAAGATCAGGCGGCCGCCGACGTCGACTTCGAAATCGCGGCCGGCGCGGGTGAACTCCCAGGCCAGCAGGCGGCCGCTGCCGGGCAGGCGCTGGCGGACGCAGTCGTGATGGATCAGGTCTTCGGGCACGCGCGGGCTGCCGTGGCGGGCGTAGTAGTCGGGCGCGCCGACCACGAGCATGCGCTGCGGCCCGCCCAGCGGCTGGGCCACCATGTCGCGCGCCAGGCACTCGCCCAGGCGGATGCCGGCGTCGAAACCGCCGGCGACCAGGTCGGCCAGGGTGTCGTCGGCGAACAGTTCCACCTGCACGTCGGGATAGCGCGCCAGGAACGCCGGCAGGCGCGACTGGACCAGGGTGCGGATGGCGATGCGGCCGGCGTTGATGCGCAGGCGCCCGGTGGGGCGGTCGCGCACCGCGTCGAGGTCGTCGAAGGCGGCGTCGATCTGCTCCAGCCCCGGCGCGACCTGGGCCAGGAAACGCGCGCCGTGCTCGGTCAGGCCGACCCGGCGGGTGGTGCGGTTGAGCAGGCGCACGCCCAGGTGTTCTTCCAGGGTGCGCACGGTCTGCGACAGCGCCGAGGGCGAGACGTCGAGCTCGGCGGCGGCGCGGGTGAAGCTGCCGAGCCGAGCGACGCGCGCGAAGGCGATCACGGCGGGGAGCGGGTGCGCAGCCATTGTGAAGCTCTCCTTCAAGACTCGTTCGGATAATCCCTATTTTTCGCCTAGTCGGCCAGTCCTAAAGTCGCCTCCGTGGTTCTTCCCCCTACCTGGAGTACTCCCATGCAAGCCTCCACCCCTGGTTTCGGTCTGCGCGACAAGGTCGTACTGGTCACCGGCGCCTCGTCCGGCATCGGCGCGGCCACCGCGCGCGCTTTCGCCCACGAGGGCGCGATCGTGCTCGCCGCCGCGCGCCGCGCCGCCGAGGGCGAGGCGGTCGCCGAATCGATCCGCGCCGAAGGCGGCCGCGCCCGCTTCCTGCAGGCCGACGTCACCCGCGAGGACGACATCCGCCGTCTGGTCGAGACCGCCGTGGCCGACTACGGCCGGCTCGACGTCGCCTTCAACAACGCCGGTACCGACGGCCGCTTCGCACCGTTCGTGGAACAGGACGACGCCAACTACGAGCACGTGATGAACACCAACGTGCGCAGCGTGTTCTGGAGCATGAAGCACCAGATCGCGGCGATGCTGCGCAGCGGCGGCGGTGCGATCGTCAACAACGCCTCGATGGGCGCGCTGATCGGCTTCCAGAACGCGGCCGTCTACATCGCCAGCAAGCACGCGGTGATGGGGCTGACCAAGACCGCGGCGCTGGAATATTTCCCGCGCGGCATCCGGGTCAACGCGGTACTGCCCGGCATCATCGACACCCCGTTCCAGGACCACGTCTGGGGCGACGAGGCCGCCAAGCAGGCCTTCGCCAACGCCACCGTCGCCGGCCGCAGCGGCACGGCCGAGGAAGTCGCCGGCGCGGCGCTGTTCCTGGCGTCCGGGCAGGCCAGCTTCTTCAGCGGCCAGGGCCTGGTCATGGACGGCGGCTACGTCACCCAGTGATCGCCGCCGCATCGGTATCTTCCAAGGAACCCGCCATGAACCAAGACGCCTCCACCTTCACCCTGATCGCCGAACTCCAGGCCAGTCCCGGCCTGGGCGATACCTTGCAACGCGAACTGCAGGCGCTGATCGCGCCGACCCTGCGCGAACCGGGCTGCCAGGGCTACAGCCTGCACCGCTCCAGCGACGACACCGACCTGCTGCTGATTTACGAGCACTGGCGTTCGCGCGCCGCGCTCGATGCGCATCTGGCCATGCCCTACCTGCGCGAGTTCTTCGCGCGCACGCCGCAGCTGCTGTCCGAGCCGGTGCGCATGCGCTATTTCGCGGCGGCGCTGCCGGCCGCCTGATCCTTCTCTCCCCCACGGAGCACCGCCATGAACACCCGTACCCTCGGCCCTCAGGGCCCCCGCGTTTCCGCACTCGGCCTGGGCTGCATGGGCATGAGCTTCGCCTACGGCCCCGCCGACGAAGACGAAGCCATCGCCACCTTGCACCGCGCGCTCGATCTGGGCGTGACCTTCCTCGACACCGCCGACATGTACGGCCCCTACAGCAACGAGCAGTTGCTCGGCCGCGCCTTGCAGGGCCGGCGCGACCAGGTGTTCCTGGCGAGCAAGTTCGGCATCGTGTTCGACCCCGAACACCCCGAGCGGCGCGGCGTGAACGGCCGTCCCGAGTACGTGCGCGCCAGCGTCGAAGGCAGCCTGCAGCGCCTGGGCACCGATCGCATCGATCTGTACTACCAGCATCGCGTCGATCCGAACGTGCCGATCGAGGAAACGATCGGCGCGATGGCCGATCTGGTCGCGCAGGGCAAGGTGCGTTACCTGGGCCTGTCGGAAGCGTCGGCGGCGACGCTGGAACGCGCGCATGCGGTGCATCCGATCACCGCGCTGCAAAGCGAATACTCGTTGTGGACGCGCGATATCGAAAGCAACGGCGTGCAGGAGACCTGCAAACGCCTCGGCATCGGCTTCGTGCCCTACAGCCCGCTGGGCCGCGGCTTCCTGACCGGCCGGATCACCGCTGCCGCCGATCTGCAGAGCGACGATTTCCGCTTGCAGACGCCGCGCTTCCAGGGCGACAACCTCAGCCGCAACCTGGCCCTGGTCGAGACGGTGCAGAACCTGGCCGCCGGCAAGGGCTGCACGCCCGCGCAACTGGCGCTGGCCTGGGTGCTGGCGCAGGGCGAGCACATCGTGCCGATCCCGGGCACCAAGCGCCGCAAGTACCTGGAGGACAACGTTGGTGCCTTGGCGGTGCGGTTGGATGCGGGCGATCTGGCCGCGCTCGACGATGCGTTCGCGCCCGGTAGCGTTGCGGGCGATCGGTATTCGCAGGCCGGCATGGCGCTGATCGGCGGCTGAGCGGAGGTGTTGCGAAGCCGCTGCCGGCATCGGCGGTGGTTTCGTATTCGCTGCGTCGTCGCAGCTTTGGGGTAGGAGCGGCTGCATCGGCAGGTGCGTGCACTCGGCCTTGGGGTAGGAGCGGCGTGAGCCGCGACCTGCGTCGTGGCCGAAGATTCGCGATCGCGGCTTACGCCGCTCCTACAGAAAGCGGTGGCGCCGGCAGGTGCGTGCGCTCGGCCTTGGGGTAGGAGCGGCGTGAGCCGCGACCTGCGTCATGGCCGAAGATTCGCGATCGCGGCTTACGCCGCTCCCACAGAAAACGGCGGCGCCGGCAGGTAGGTGCGTTTGGCCGGCGGTCGATATCACCGATCGTCCACCGGCGTGGCGCTGACCTGGTCTAGGATCGGACTCCCGCCTACGGAACCGATGCATGCGCCTGCCCGCCTCCCTGATCGCCAGCGCCCTGCTCGCGACCGCCACCGCCGCGAGCGCGCAGGCCGCGCCCGCCGATCTCGACCGTGCCGCAGGCGCCGTGCAGGCCGATGTCGTGCGCTGGCGCCGCGATCTGCACCAGCATCCGGAACTGGGCAACAACGAGGTCCGCACGGCGAAGTTGATCGCCGACCAGCTGCGCCGGATCGGGCTGGAACCCAAGACCGGGATCGCCCACACCGGCGTGGTCGCGGTGCTCAAGGGCGGCCGGCCGGGGCCGCGGATCGCGATCCGCGCCGACATGGACGCGCTGCCGGTGACCGAGCCGGCCGGGCTGGCGTTCGCCTCCAAGGTCACCACGGCGTACCGCGGCCAGCCGGTCGGCGTGATGCACGCCTGCGGCCACGACGCCCATGTCGCGATCCTGCTCGGCGTGGCCAGCGCGCTGGCCGCACAAAAGGCGACCTTGCCGGGCGAGGTGATGTTCGTGTTCCAGCCGTCCGAGGAAGGCCCGCCGAGCCCGGGCGAGCCGTTCGGCGCGGCGCTGATGCTCAGCGAAGGCGTGTTTCGCGACTTCAAGCCCGAGGCGGTGTTCGGCCTGCACGTCTGGGCCGGCCTGCCGGTCGGCCGCATCGGCGTGCGCGCGGGCCCGTCGCTGGCCAGCGCCGACGAATGGAGCCTGACCGTACGCGGCAAACAGACCCACGGTTCGCGGCCCTGGGACGGGGTCGATCCGATCACCGTCGGCGCGCAGATCCTGCTCGCCTCGCAGAGCATGATCGCGCGCCAGATCAACATCGCCGCGACGCCGGTGGTGCTGACCGCGGGCCAGTTCAACAGCGGCGTGCGCTTCAACATCATTCCCGACGAAGCCAAGCTGGTCGGCACCCTGCGCACCTTCGACGCGGCGGTGCGCGAGGACGTGATCGCACGCTTCCGGCGCACCGCCGAGGATCTGGCCCACGCCAGCGGCGCCAGCGCCCAGCTCGACGTGGTCAACAACGCGCCGGCCACCGTCAACGACCCGGCCCTGACCCGGCGCGTGCGGCCTTCGCTGCAGCGCGCGGTCGGCGAGGCCAACGTGGTCGAGATGCCGATGGTGACCGTGGCCGAGGACTTCTCGCAGTTCGCCAACGCGGCGCCAGGCGTGTACTTCTTCGTCGGCTCGACCGCCCAGGGCGTGGACCCGGCCCAGGCGCCGATCAACCACTCGCCGCAGTTCATGCTGGACGAGGGCGCGCTGGACGTCGGCACGCGGGCGATGCTGCAGCTGGCGCTGGATTATCTGGGTGGCGCGCCGCAGGGTTGAGTCTTCGGCTTTGGAGCGGGGCGGCGCGAATTGCGACCACGTCGCAGCCGAAGTTGCGCGGTCGCGGCTCACGCCGCTCCTACAGAAAGCGGYGGCGTCGGCAGGTGCGCGCTCGGCYTTGGGGTAGGAGCGGCGTGAGCCGCGACCTGCGTCATGGCCGAAGATTCGCGGTCGCGGCTTACGCCGCTCCTACAGAAAGCGGTGGCGTCGGCAGGTGCGCGCTCGGCTTTGGGGTAGGAGCGGCGTGAGCCGCGACTTACGTCGTGGCCGGAGGTTCGCGATCGCGGCTTACGCCGCTCCTACAGAGATCGGTGGCGGCTGGCGCGGGCGGGATCGGCGTCGATTCGGCATCGATCTTGTTGCGGCGCGGCGCGAATCGACCAAGGTCGGGCAGCCCCGCGGGTAGCCCATCGGCTAGCATCGGGACTTTCCTTCCGGAGTCCGTCGATGAAGCGTCCGCTGTCCGTCGCCTTGAGCTGCGCCCTGCTCGCCCTGCCGCTGGCCGCCACGGCGCAATCGGCGCAACGTCCAGAGGTGCAGGCCGCGGCGGCCAAGGTGAAGGACCAGGTGGTCGCCTGGCGGCGCGACTTCCACCAGCATCCCGAGCTGTCCAACCGCGAGGAACGCACCGCGGCCAAGGTCGCCGAGCACCTGCGCGCGCTGGGCCTGAAGCCACGCGTCGGCATCGCCCATCATGGCGTGGTCGCGATCATCCAGGGCGGCAAGCCCGGGCCCAAGGTCGCCCTGCGCGCCGACATGGACGCGCTGCCGGTGACCGAGCAGGTCGACCTGCCGTTCGCGTCCAAGGTCACCACCCAGTTCAACGGCCAGACCACCGGCGTGATGCACGCCTGCGGCCACGACGCCCATACCGGCATCCTGCTCGGCGTCGCCGATGCGCTGGTGGCGATGAAGGACGAGCTGCCGGGCCAGGTGATGCTGGTGTTCCAGCCGTCGGAGGAAGGCGCGCCCGGCAACGAGGAGGGCGGCGCCTCGCTGATGCTCAAGGACGGCCTGTTCAAGGACTTCAAGCCCGACGCCATGTTCGGCCTGCACGTATTCTCGACCCTGCAGGCCGGCCAGATCGGCGTGCGCCAGGGCCCGCTGATGGCGGCTTCGGACCGTTTCAGCATCAAGATCAAGGGCCGCCAGACCCATGGCTCGCGGCCCTGGGGCGGCATCGATCCGATCGTCGCCGCGGCCGACGTGATCGGCACCTCGCAGACCATCGTCAGCCGCCGCACCGACATCGCCAAGTTGCCGGCGGTGGTGACCTTCGGCGCGATCAAGGGCGGCATCCGCTACAACATCATTCCCGACGAAGTGGAAATGGTCGGCACCATCCGCACCTTCGACGAGGGCATGCGCGCGAAGATCTTCGCCGACCTGAAGAACGTCGCCGAGCACGTCAGCGCCGCGCACGGCGCGACCGCGGTGTCGGCGGTGCCCGACAGCGAAGGCAACCCGGTCACCTACAACGACCCGGCCCTGACCGCACGCATGCTGCCCAGCCTCAAGGCCGTGGCCGGCGACGCCAACGTGGTCGAGCCCTCGCTGCAGATGGGCGCGGAGGATTTCTCCTACTACGCCAAGGAAGTGCCGGCGATGTTCTTCTTCGTCGGCTCGACCGAGCAGGGCGTGGACCCGGTGACCGCGCCGAGCAACCATTCGCCGCAGTTCAAGCTCGACGAGTCGTCGCTGGACCTGGGCTTGCGCGCGCTGTTGCAGGTGACCTTGGATTATCTGCATCAGCCGAAGGGTTGAGGACGCGTTGCCGATGGAGCGAGAGCTGCGCCCTCGCCTTGGGGTAGGAGCGGCGTGAGCCGCAACTTGCGCCGTTGCCGGAGTGGCGTGGTCGCGACTCACGTCGCTCC
>NZ_LMHF01000003.1:0-48413 GCF_001427715.1 Lysobacter sp. Root667 | reverse complement strand
GATGGAGCGAGAGCTGCGCCCTCGCCTTGGGGTAGGAGCGGCGTGAGCCGCGACCTGCGCCGTTGCCGGAGTGGCGTGGTCGCGACTCACGTCGCTCCTACCCCACGGCCGCGCTGCGCTCACAATTCCTTCGAGGAATGCGGATCGATCTCGTACGGATACCGCTGGGCCAGATGCCCCGGCTGACTCTGCACGCGATCGACCCAGGCGCGGAACTGCGGGTAGGGCGCCAGCTCGATACCCGCATCCTCGGCGCGACTTGCATAGGCGTACAAAGCGATGTCGGCGATGGTGTACTCCTCGCCGGCCGCGAACGGACGCAGGGCGAATTCCGATTCCAGGATCTTGAGCGCCCGCAAGGCCGCGCCGCGCTTGGCGTCGATCAAGGCCGGGTGGCGCTGCGGCAGCTTGCCGGTCAGGGTCCAGTAGCGCAGCGAGCCGATGACCGGCTCCACGTACTGCTGCTCGAACGACAGCCACTGCCGCACCTTGGCCTGGGCGAAGGCGTCGCCGGGCAGATAGGGCGAGCCCTGGGCGAGGTAGTCGAGGATCGCGTTGGATTCGGCCAGCGCGCGTCCGTCTTCGAGTTCGATCGCCGGCACCGCGCCGGTCGGGTTGATGCGGCGGTAGTCGTCGCGGCGGCCCTCGCCTTCGAAGATGCTGACGATGCGGGTGCGATAGGGCCGCTGCAGGTGCTGCAGCAGCTGGCGGATCTTCCAGCCGTTCTGCGAGGGCAGGTAGTCGTAGAGAGTGAGCATGGTCGGGCTTCCGGGAGGCGATGGGGCCAGTCTCGGCCAGCGCCCACGGCCGCGATATCCGTTTCTTGCCTTGGCGGCGGGCGCTGCGCGACAAGCGGGTAAAATGCCCGCATGACCCAGGAACTCCCTCTCGGCCGCCACGTCGACTACCCGCGCGAGTACGACCCCGCGCTGCTGTTCCCGATCGCGCGCGCGCTCGGCCGCTCGCAGATCGGCCTGTCCGACGGCGCCCTGCCCTTCGTCGGCCTGGACCGCTGGCACGCCTACGAACTGAGCTGGCTGGACGCGCGCGGCAAGCCGCACATGGCCACTGCGACCCTGACCGTGCCGGCCGACTCGCCCCATCTGATCGAGTCCAAGTCGCTCAAGCTCTACCTCAACTCCTACAACGCCTCGCGTTTCGACGCCGCCGAAGCGGTGCGTGCGCGCATCGCCGCCGATCTGAGCCAGGCCGCCGGCGCCGGGGTCGAGGTCGCCTTCGGCCTGCCGCCGATGCGCGACTCCGCGGCCGAATCGCTGGACGGGCTGGAGGTGGCGATCGACGACTACGGCCCGCCCAACGCCGCTCATCTGGCCGCCGACCCGGCCATGGTCGTCGAGGAGACCCTGTCCAGCGCCCTGCTCAAGTCCAACTGCCCGGTCACCGGCCAGCCCGACTGGGCGCGCGTGGACATCGCCTATCGCGGCCCGCGCCTGGACCGCGCCGGGCTGCTGCGCTACTTGGTCTCGTTCCGCGACCACGCCGAGTTCCACGAGCAATGCGTCGAGCGGATCTTCGCCGACCTGCTCCGCGCGGCGGCCCCGCAGGCCCTGTCGGTGGAGGCGCGCTACACCCGCCGCGGCGGCCTGGACATCAATCCCTGGCGGGCCACGGCAGGCTTTTCGCGCCCGGCGGCACAACGCGACGAACGCCAGTAGGCCCCCGCCCCGGCGTTCACACGGGCGCAATATGTTCTTAACAACTGCCGTGTCATCGTGCTTCCGCCAATTCGGCAGGAGCACGCAAACCCATGACTACCCCGGATAAGAAAGCCGATTTCTCCGACGTGCAAAGCAGCGTCGACAGCACCGAGCAGGTAACCCAGCGGGCTGACTTCAGCGACGTCCAATCCTCGGTCAGCTCCACCGAAGACATTACGTCGTCGACGGCGCCCTCGGACCAGACCTACACGGTGGAAAAAGGCGACACGCTGTCGCACATCGCCAAGCAGTTCTACGGCAAGGCGAACAAGTGGAACGCGATCTTCGAAGCCAATCGCGACCAGCTCGACGATCCCGACAAGATCAAGCCCGGACAGGTGCTGAAGATCCCCGCGATCAACGATTGACCCTCAACGATCCGATCCGCCGGAGCCCTCGGGCTCCGGACGCGCCCGAATGCTTGTTCGCACCTATTCCAGGAGAAACACCATGATGATCCGCAATCGCACGCACTACGCTCTGGCCGCCGCCCTGGTGGCCTCGCTGGCCCTGGCCGGCTGCAAGAAGAAGGAAGAACCCGTCGCCGTAACCCCGCCGCCGGCCGCCGAGCCGGTCGCGCCGGCTCCGGCGCCCGTCGCCGCGACCGCCAGCGTCGCCAGCGTCGACCTGGGCAGCGCCGTAGGCGCCGACAAGAAGGTCACCGCGCCGGCGACCACCTTCAAGCCGAAGGACACGATCTACGTCGCGATTTCCACCAACACCTCCGATCCGGCCGCGACCGTGCCGGCGAAGCTGGGCGCGAAGTGGACCTTCCAGGACGGCCAGACCGTGAAGGACGACAGCGCCGACGCGCAGCTGATGGGCCCCGGCGTGACCAACTTCAGCATCAACAGCCCGAAGGGCTTCCCGACCGGCAAGTACAAGGTCGAGGTGTCGCTGGACGGCGCCGTGGTCCAGTCCAAGGACTTCGAAGTCAAGTAACTCTCTCCCCGCCTGATGGGCGGGCAAGCCCGGGCGCGGTTCGATCAGGACCGCGCCCTTTTTTTGTCCGCGGCTTGCGCGATCAACTGCCAGGGAACTCGCCGTCCAGGTAATACCAGCGGCCGTCCTCGCGCAGGAAACGGCTGCGTTCGTGCAATCGCACCGCCGAAGCGCCGCCGACCTTGTAGCGGGCCACGAACTCGACCATGCCGGTATCGCCCTGCGCGCCGTGCCGCTTCACCTCCAGCCCCAGCCAGCGGGTCGCCGCCGGATCGCCCAGTTCCAGCGCCTGCGGTCGCGTGCTCGGGTGCCAGGTCGCCAGCAGATAGTCGTGCAGGCCCAGCACGTAGGCGCTGTAGCGCGAGCGCATCAGCGCCTGCGGATCGGCGGCCGGCGCGCCCGCGTGCAGGGGGCCGCAGCAGTCGGCGTACGGGCGTGCGGGGTCGCAGGGACAGGCGGTCATGGGACGGTTTCCGGGGTGGCGGGGCGGCGAAAACGCCGGCCGGGAAGCGAATTCTCGGCGAGCGCACGCCGCTGCGACTACCATGCGCGTCCCGGACCCCACCGTGCGACCTGCCATGAAACCGCCCGCCTACCTCGACGACGCCCAGATCGAACGCCTCGCCGACCTGCTCGACCAACGCGCCGTTCCGTTCAAGGGCTTCAATCTCGAGGCGCTGGACGGCTTCCTGTCGGCGCTGGTGGTCGCGCCCGAGACCGTGCCGGCGCCCGAATGGCAGCCCGTGGTCTGGGGAGGCAATCCGCCGCGCTGGAGCAACGAGGCCGAAGCGCTGGAGATCGACGCCCTGCTGCTGGGTCACTGGAACATGGCCTCCGCGCGCGTGCGCCACAACGACGACGACCTGCCCGACCACCTCGCGCCGCTGCTGTGGCTGCCCGAGGACGTCGAAGTCGACCAGGGCGACGACCTCGACGTCGGCCGCGACTGGGCTTTCGGCTTCTTCCGCGGCGTCGAATTGCGCGAAGCCGCGTGGGAAGCCTGGCTGGACGAGAACGAGTGGATCGACGAGATCTTCGTGCTGTTCGACCGCCTCGCCAGCGGCGAAGTGCTGGGCGAAGACCCGGAAGCGCCGGGCACGCCGATCAGTTACCGCGAGCGCCTGGAGATCGTTTCCAGCCTGCCCGGCATGCTCGCCGACCTGCACCACCACCGCATCGAAGCGCTGACCCCGCGCGAACCGCTGCGCCGCGTGGAAACGCCGGACCGCAACGCCGCCTGCCCCTGCGGCAGCGGCAAGAAATACAAGAAGTGCTGCGGGGCCGCCGCCTAAGCCGGAGCGAACCCGCCGCATGCGGCCCCATCCCTGCCTGAGCTGCGGCGCCTGCTGCGCCCACTACCGCGTCGCCTTCCACTGGAGCGAGACCGACGCCTGCAGCGCCGACGGCACGCCCGCGGCGCTGACCGAAGCCGTCGATCCGCACCGGGTCGCGATGCGCGGCACCTACGCCGGCGCGATCCGCTGCACCGCGCTGCGCGGCGAGGTCGGCCGCGACGCCCACTGCACGATCTACGCGCAACGGCCCTCGCCCTGCCGCGAACTGCACGCGGCCTGGGAAGACGGACGGCCGAGCCCGCAGTGCGACAAGGCGCGGGCGGCGTATGGATTGGCGCCGTTGGCGCCGGAGACGTGGGCGTCGGCGAGCGAGGCGTGACCTCGCAATCGCCGCATCGCTGCTCCTTTAGAACGACCGCTGCGGGATTCACGCCCAAGCCGTGCTTTGGGGGAACTGCGTGAACCGCGACCGACGTCATCGCCGCAGTCGCGCGATCGCGGCTTACGCCGCTCCCACAGGAGGCGGTGGCGTTCCCGTCACGTGCGCAGCGGCCTTTGCGCGACGAACCGCCCAGCGACCCAAGTCGCGCTGCCTGCGTGCGGGCCTGGAAAACATCATTCCATCTCGACGGCGCCCGATAGCCCGCCGGCCTTTGCCACACCCCGCCCGAACCGCGACAATGGCGGGCCGGATCGCAGCACCGTCGCGACCCGCCAGAACCCTGCTTCGCCCCTGCGCCCGCGCACGGGACTGGCCCCACTGGAGATCGTAATGACCGAGTTCGTAGCGACGCCGCCCGCTGGCGGCGCCAAGATCACCAAGACCCCGACCGGCCTGAACGTGCCGGACCGCCCGATCGTCCCCTTCATCGAAGGCGACGGCACCGGCCCGGACATCTGGCGCGCCTCGGTGCGCGTGCTCGACGCAGCCGTGGCCAAGGCCTACGGCGGCCAGAAGAAGATCGAGTGGCTCGAAGTCTATGCCGGCGAGAAGGCCAACAACACCTACGGCACCTGGCTGCCCGACGGCACCGTGCAGGCCTGCCGCGATTACCTGGTCAGCATCAAGGGCCCGCTGACCACGCCGGTCGGCGGCGGCATCCGCTCGCTCAACGTCGCGCTGCGCCAGATGCTCGACCTGTACGTCTGCCTGCGCCCGGTGCGCTGGTTCGAAGGCGTGCCCTCGCCGGTCAAGAAGCCGGGCGACGTCGACATGGTGATCTTCCGCGAGAACACCGAGGACATCTACGCCGGTATCGAATGGGCCGGCGGCAGCAAGGACGCGCAGAAGGTGCTGGACTTCCTGCAGAAGGAATTCCCGCAGGCCTTCGACAAGATCCGTTTCGGCACCGCCGACAAGAACGGCGCCTGGCTGAAGGAACTCGAAGCCATCGGCGCGCCGGCGCGCGAGCTGCCGGTCGAAGTCGGCCTGGGCATCAAGCCGGTCAGCCGTCTGGGCACCGAGCGCCTGGTCCATAGCGCGATCTCCTACGCGATCGAGAACAAGCGCAAGTCGGTGACCCTGGTCCACAAGGGCAACATCATGAAGTACACCGAAGGTGGCTTCCGTGATTGGGGCTACCAGGTGGCGCGCGACTTCTTCGGCGCGGTCGAGCTCGACGGCGGTCCCTGGCACGTGATTCCGGAAGGCAAGCCGGGCGCGGGCCTGGTCATCAAGGACGCGATCGCCGACGCCTTCCTGCAGCAGATCCTGCTGCGTCCGAAGGAGTACGACGTCTCGGCCACGCTGAACCTCAACGGCGACTACCTGTCCGACGCGCTCGCCGCGCAGGTCGGCGGCATCGGCATCGCGCCGGGCGCCAACATCAACTACGTCACCGGCCATGCCGTGTTCGAGGCGACCCACGGCACCGCGCCGAAGTACGCCGACCTGGACAAGGTCAACCCGGGCTCGGTGATCCTGTCGGGCGAAATGATGCTGCGCTACATGGGTTGGACCGAAGCCGCCGACGCGATCATCGCGGCGATGGACAAGGCCATCGCCAGCAAGCGCGTCACCTACGATTTCGCCCGCCTGATGGACGGCGCGACCGAGGTGAAGTGCTCGGAGTTCGCGGACGAGATCATCAAGCATCTCTGACGCGACGACGTTCGCATCGGTACACGACAAAGGGCGCTTCGGCGCCCTTTGTTTTTGGGGCACTGCCGCGCCGCGCGTTCAGGCAGGTGAAATGCGGAACCCCGCCGGCCTTCACTTGATAGGCCCGTCGAAAGCTGGCAGTTTCGACGCGACGAGCCCCGCCTCGCGCCCGCACAGGAAAGGATTTCCGATGGCCGACCCGACTGCATCCAACCCGGTTTTACCCAGCCCGGTTCTACCCAGCCCGGTTCTACCCAACCCGGTCCTACCCAACCCGATCCTGCCTTACGACGCGTCCCACCCCGACCACGCCCGTTACCAGAAGGTCTTCGACGGCGTGAAAGCCACGGGGCAGTGGAACGACGCCGAATCGCGCAATGTCGCCGCAGGCCTGTACGACCAGCTCAAGCGCAATCCGCAGATGGGCGACTTCGACCGCATCGTGGTCGGCAAGCCCGACGCCGCGGTGCCGTCGGTGTTCGCGATGAAGGGCAGCAGCGGCGATCCGCCCGGCGCCCAGCCCTGGGTCAGCGTGCCCACGGCGATGAGCAAGACCGACGCCGCGCAAACCTTGAGCGCCTATGCGCACACGCCCCAGGTCGGCAAGGACGGTTACCTCACCGATCCCGGCATCACCAAGCAGCCGATCGCGGCGCTGGAAAAGGGCCCGCTCAAGGACATCCACGCGGTGGTCATGCACCGCACCGAGGGCTCGACCGCGCAAAGCGCGCTCAATTCGTTCAAGACCGGCACCGGCGCCCACTTCCTGATCGACAAGGACGGCACGATCTACCAGACCGCCAGCCTAAACGAGCAGACCCAGCACGTCGGCAAGGTCAGGGGCCGCTGCGTGGAGGAAGGCAATTGCTCGGCGCAGGAGCAGGCCTTCTTCGACAAGACCGGCTGGAACCCCAAGGCCATCCACGACCACGAGAAGGCCAAGCCCTACCCCGACCGCTTTCCGGTGAATGCCGACAGCGTCGGCATCGAAGTGGTCGGCAGCTACAACAGCAAGACCAAAACCTGGGACGCGCCGACGCCCGAGCAGACCGCGTCGATCAACAAGCTGGTGGGTACGCTGCAGAAGGAATACGGGCTCAATGACAAAGACGTCTACAAACACGATGCCATCTCGTACAAGACCCTGGGCGAAGGCGCTGACCTGTACGTGCCTGGCAACCGCACTCCCGCTGCTCCTGTCGTGCAGCCATCCGGGCCCAGTCGATAAGTCCGCCGCCGGCACCGCCGCCGGGATCACGGTCACCCGCGTCGACGGCGCGGTGTTCGACGCCGCGTCCGGCAAGGACGCCAATCTCGAACCGACCTGCAAGGCGTGGAACCTGAGCAAGCAGCAGGTCGCGAACTTCTTCGCCGCCAGCCGCGAGTATCCCGACGGCACCCACGATGCGTTCTATTGGTTGCCCTGTTCGATCAAGGGCCGTTTGACCGCGCAAGGCAGGGAGTGGGAGTTCGAGATCAATGCCGCGGCCACGGCAACCTGGAAGAGCGGAGACACGATCCGCCAGTGGGGCTGCGATGCGAAGGCCTGCGAATCGTTGGTGCTGATGATGCCGGATGGCAACGCGTCCTGACCCGATACGCGGCTCGCGAATCTTCTTCGGCAGAGCACTATCGGAGCAGGACGCAAGCTTTGAAGTAACCGACGGTCAGTTCTCGATCACCGACGGATCACCGACATTCACTTTGCCGGAACCTCCGGCGCTGCCACCGCCGCCTCCACCGCCGTTGTAGCCCGGGTTGTAGCCGCCGCCGTTGCCGCCTGTTTCGCAACCCCCGCCGCCACCGCCAGCACTCCCGCCTTCGATGGCGCGACGATTCGAGCCTTCATAATTGCCGCTGACATTGACTACGTAGTCGGCGCACACGGTTGCATTGCACACAACCCACGTGCGATCGATGAATGGTATTTCCAACGGAGCTCTGAGTTTATCGATAAATGCCTTGGTTGCATCATCGATAATTGGGGTTCTAATGGCGCAGGCCGCGCATTCGTATGGCCCATAACGCTGATCAAGATCGATGCCTGCCAAGCAGGTCGCTGCCACAACAAGCGACAATGCACCGACGACCAAAGCTTTCTTAGTTCTTCCGTCCATAGATTCTCTCTGCCAGTTGGTTAGCTGCTGCGATTTCGCTCGGCGACATCTGCGATTCGAGCGCATTGATATTTCTTTCCGAGAACGTAGCGGGGTCGGCCAGACGTGCGGCCTTGTAGTACGCCAACGCATAGGTGAAGTTCTTTTGCGCTATCACCCCATATACGTACACATTGCTCAGCTGGCTCCATGCATCGATGCTGCCCTTTGCCGCATTGGCAGTCAGGTAAGCCATCGATTTCCGCTTGTATTTTTCCAGCTGTTCCGGGTGCCTGACCCACTCTTCGTATGGGCCCACCACACCATTGATGCTGGGCGCATACAGGAACTGCGCCGTCACGTTTCCGGAGTCGGCCGACTTTTCCAGCCATTGAGCGGCTTCCCTGTATGCCTCAGGCGTGAGGCTTCGGCACTCCGGCGGGGCCAACGAAGCGGGATCGGTGTTCGGCGCATTGCGTCTCGCCATTTCTTGCCGTAAACGGCATTCATTGGCTTTGACATAGATCATCAATGCGGCCGCCATATCCCCGGATTCGGCCATTGGACGCAATCGGGAAAACGCTGCGGCCGCGTCTTCCGTCGTGGGCTCGAAACTTTCTATGTTCGAGTAATGCGGTTTGGCGCTTTGCTCGACTCGAATGCCGACCTGAGCTTGTGTGCCGCTGAGTTGCGGACTTGCTTCGTCATGCTCCGCACTCGATGCGACCTGGCGATCCGGCAAGGGCTCGGTCTTTTTCCCGGCTCTTTGAGCGTGCAGGAAAACATACGATGCGATCACGACGGCGACGATCAACGCTGTGACCGCGATTTTCCCTAGCCTCTTCCTGGCTGCACTGCCCTCTTCCATGACTTCCTCAGACGCCGTGTTATCGCTGTGGAAAGTCTCAACACAGGTCGGAATAATATCTAGACGGAAATGCAGTGCATTTTCCACGCCCCCGGGCATGGCATCGTCGCGTCAACTTTTCGCAGGATCGAAAGGGTAGTCGTTGGCGTCGGCTTGGACCAATGCGCAAGCGTCGTACCCAAGCGATTTATGACCGCCGCTGCCAGGACCGTAGGGTGCGGTGAGCCGCAGGCGAACCGCGCCATCGCGTCGGGCCGGACGTTCGCGTCGGTGCGGTTATCACCGCACCCTGCTCGCGCTGCGCCGTATCGGCTGGCCGCAAATACGAAGGGCGCCCATCGGCGCCCTTCGTGTCCTACACGGTGCGGATCGATCCCGCGTTACTTCGCCTTCGCCGGCGCGGCGGACGCCGCCGGCGCCGCCACCGGCGGTGCGCCGGTCAGCACCTGCGCATCGCCATACGGACCGCGGCCGAGCTTGCCGGTCTTGATCCAGTCCAGCTGCATGCGGAAGTAGCCGTCGGCGATGCGGGTTTCGCTGCGCTCGCCGTTGGCGGCGGTTTCGAACTTGAGGATGCCGTGGTCGGTCTCGGGGAAGATCGCCAAGGTCAGCGGGCGGCCTTCGGCGGCGACCGACAGCAGGCGCTCGCGGGTTTCCTCCGGCGGCGCTTCGCGGTCGGCGCCGGCCAGCATCCACAGCTGCGGCTGCTTGAGCTCGCGCAGCACCGGCATCGGGTCGTAGTTCCAGCTGGTGCCCTTGTCGAGTTCGGGCTCCATCGCCTTGAGCTGCTGCGGCGTGTGGCTGACGACCAGGCCGGTGTACTCGCCCTTCATCGCGCCCCACCACTTCTCCTGGCCGTACTTGTTGCGCGCCACGGTCAGCGCGTCCCAGCCGTCCTTGCCGTGCGAGGCGACGATGGTGCCGGTGGCGTCGGTGACTTCGCGCGCCTTGGCGACGACGTCGTCGCCGTAGCCGGCGTTCCTGAGGTCGAGCGCGACCTGGCCGGCGTCCTCGCCCAGCGGGCTGATCGCCATGCCGTAGCCGACCGCGACGAAGGCCGCTTCCGGCGTCTTGCTGGCGGCCAGCGGAGCGATCCAGCCGGCCTGGCTGCCGCCGTGGAAACCGATCCGGCCGGCGCGCTTGCCGGCCATGCGCTTGGCTTCGCGCAGCGCGGCGCGGGCGTCGTCGGCGAGCAGGTAGAAGTCCTGGGTGTACTTGCCGCCGGACTCGCCGGTGCCGCGCTTGTCGTAGACGAACACGCCGATGCCGTTGGCCGGGAACAGGTTCTGGACGTGGTAGCGGTCGACGCCGGAGTAGTCCTCCGAGCCGTGCACGGTGACGATGATCGGCACCGGGCCGTTGCCGGGCGGCAGCACCAGGCGGCCGCGCAGGTTGACGTCGTTGCCTTCGAAGCGGGTCTCGCTGATGTCGAACTTCAGCTTGCGGCCGTTTTTGCCTTCGAACGCGATCTTGCCCTGCTCGCATTCGCCGAAGCTCACCCGCACGTTGTCGGGGCGGCCGGTCCAGCCCAGGGTGCTGGTCCACTGGCCGTCGTTCTCGCTGAGGCGGCCGCTGCGGCCGTCGATCAGGCGCCAGCGCAACGCGCCTTTGTCGGCATTGGCGACGTCGACGATGCTGCCGTCGTCGAGACGGTAGGCGCCGGCGTGGCAGCTGTTGGTGTCGGTGGCGTTGCTGGCGAACGCGGCCGGGCTGATCAGCAGCGCGGCCAGGGCCAGGGCGAGCGGAATGCGGGCATGGGACATGATGCGGTCTCGTTGGGCGGCGCGGGCGCCGGATCGATGTTCGGGATCGACGTTCGATGGGTGGGATGCGATAACGCGGGTGCGGGTTGCATCGCTGTGTCGGAATTGTGTCGCATGCGGCGAAGTCGCGCTGCGCGCGGCGCCTTCAGCGGTCGTCGTGGTCATGCGCCAGTACGGCGCCCGCGGGCGAGCCGGCGCAGCGCGCGGCTACCCAGTCCGTGGCGGTGTTGGATCATGACGGTGCCCTCCCTGTTCCGCGTCGGCGGGCAGCATGCCATAAGCGCCGCCGACCTTAGGCCGCGGCGGGGGACGGTTCGCGCTGCCTAGCGCGTGGCGGCGGTCGGCACGGCGTCCGGCGCGGCCTGGCGCGCGGCGGCGAAGCGGCGCATCTCGCGTTCCATCACCGCCAAGGGCACCGAGCCCAGGTTCAACAACGCGTCGTGGAATTTGGCCTCGTCGAAGCGACCACCCAGTTGCGTCTCCGCCTCGCTGCGCAGCTGGCGGATGCTGCGATAACCCAGGTAGTAGGCCAGGGCCTGGCCGGGCCAGCTGATGTAGCGATCGACCTCGGTGCGGATATCGTGCGGCGCCAGCGCGGTGTGCTGCGACAGGTAGTCGATCGCCTGCTGGCGGGTCCAGCCGTACTCGTGCAGCCCCGTATCGATGACCAGGCGCGCGGCGCGCCACATCTCGAAGCTCAGCCGGCCGAAGTCCTCGTAGGGCGTCTCGTACACGCCCAGTTCGATACCCAGCCATTCGGTGTACAGCCCCCAGCCTTCGCCGTAGCCGGAGAAATAGGTCTGGCGACGGAAGTCCGGGCGGTCCGGGGCCTCCAGCGCCATCGCCGCCTGGTGGCTGTGCCCGGGCACGCATTCGTGCAGGGTCAGCGCGGCCAGGGTGTACAGCGGCCGCGACGGCAGGTCGTAGGTGTTCATCAGACACGAATCCAGCCCGCCGCGCCCAGAGGTATAGACGGGTGCGATATCGTTCGGCACCGGCAGGATCGCGAAACGCTTGCGCGGCAGCTGGGTGAACAGGTCCTCAAGCCGGCCGTCGACCTTCTTGGTCACGTAGGCCGAATACGACAGCAACTCGCGCGGGGTCTTGGCGTAGAACTGCGGGTCGCTGCGCAGGAACACCAGGAACTCCGCGAAGCTGCCTTTGAAGCCGGTCTTGCGCATCACTTCGTGCATCTCGGCGGAGATGCGCGCGACCTCCTGCTTGCCGATCTCGTGGATCTGCGCGGGCGTCAGCGCGGTGGTGGTGTATTCGAGGATCTGGCTGCGGTAGAAGGCCCGGCCGTCGGGCAGCTCGCTCGCGGCGGTGCTGGTGCGCGTGCGCGGCAGGTATTCCTCGCGCATGAAGCGCAGCAGCTTGGCGTAGGCCGGCGCCACCTCGTCGCGGATCGCGCGCTCGCCTTCGGCCTGCAGGGCGCGCCGGGCGTCCTGGCCCAGGTGCGCGGGGATCGCGGCGAACGTGGCCGAGAACGGATTGTCGGGACCGTCCTTGGCATAGGGTTCGATGGTGCGGTCGCGGCCCTCGATCGCGACCCGCGGCACGCTGTAGCCGCGCGCCAGGCCCGCGCGCATGTTGGCGATGTTCTCGTCGAAATAGCGCGGCAGATCGTGCAGGCGACCGAGCAGGCGCCGATATTCTTCGGCCTTCTGGTAAGGGCGGCGCGGGTTCAGGTCGCCCCAGAAGAAGGTGTCGCTGTTGAACGGCGCTTCGTAGGTGCGGTAGCGCGCGTTGTTGAGCAGTGCGGCGACCGAGGTGCGGAACACGGCGGCATTGATCCGCTCCTCGTCCGACAGCTGCGCCTCGGGCACCGTATCGAGCTGGGCCAGGGCCTTTTCCCAGTAGGCCACGCGGCGCTGCCAGGCCTGCGGCGTGACGCTGGGCATGCGGTCGCCGTCCACCCAGCGGCCGTCCGGCTCGCGTACCTGCACGAACTCCTGCTGGCGCCAAAGCCATTCGGCCTCGTACAGGTCGCGCAGGCGGCGCGTGGCCTCGTTGGCGGCGGCCGTGCCTGCGGATTCGGCGGCGCTGGCCGGGGCCACGCTCGCCAGCGACAGCACGGCGAGCAACAGGGACGGACACAGCAGGCGAACGATCATGCGCGGACCCTTGGCGGCAGCGAAAGAAGGCGGAACACGAAGGCGCGCATCGGACCGATTCCGCCGCCTCGTGCGGCGGAGCCGGTATCGGCGATGGTCCCGGTTCCGTGGGTGCAAGCTTGCCTGCCGCCGGGGTTGGCGTCACGCGGTTCGGGTGACGGGCGGCGCTGGCGCAGGCGGTCGCTGCTGCGCGATGCGGCACAGCGACGGATCGCCGCGGGCCTGCCGATCGGGGTGAAGCCGGAGCTGCGCATGTTCGACATGGTCCCGCCGACGGCGCGCGCGGGTCTAGCGGGCTGGCGCCGTCCCGGATGCGGAAATCGGCACAAAATATGGTGCGCGCCGCAGCATCGGAGCATGCCTTCTGCGGCGCGGCCGCGGGTGGGTCCCGCCCCTTGCGCGCTTGTTCGATCGTCGTCCGATCCGGTGTCCTTCATCGCGTTTCTGCCCGGGCGATCCGCATGCGCCTGGCCGCACTGGCACCGCCTTACACTGCGGCCATGCCCATCGATCCCATCGCCCTGGTCGAAGCCGAATCCGTCGCCGCGCAGATCCGCGAGGCGTTCGCCGACTATCACGCGCGCTTCGCCGCGATCACCCGCCGCGCCAAGGGCCGTTTCGAGCGCTGCGACTGGAACGGCGCGCGCGACGATGCGGTGGAACGCATCGCGCTGTACGACCGCTGCGTCGCCGAGGCCAGCGAAGCGCTGGACGCACACCTGGGCGCCCAGGCCCACGACCGCGCATTGTGGTCAGCGGTGCACGCCCGCTACGCCGGCCAGATCGAGCCGCTGCTGGACCGCGAGCTCTACAAGACCTTCTTCAACACCCTCACCCGGCGCTTCTTCAAGACCCGCGGCGTCGACGCGGCGATCGAGTTCGTGGCGCTGGACATCGAACCCACCGACGCCATCACCCACCCGGTCGCGCGCCACAGCTACGCAGTGTCGGAGGATCGGCTCACCGAAACCCTGATGCGGGTGCTGGACGACTACCCGTTCGAGGTGCCCTACGCCCACCGCACGCGCTGCGCGGCCGGCATCGCGGTGCGGCTGCAGGACGATCTGCTCCACTGGGGCCCGAATCCGGTGCGCGCGATCGAGCTGCTGGACGCGGTGTTCTACCGCGAGCGTCGCGCCTACCTGGTCGGACGCGTGTTCGGCGAACGCGCGTTTTCGCCTTGCGTGATCGCGCTGGTCAACGACGGCGGCGCGCTGCGCGTCGACGCGGTGCTGACCCTGCGCGCCGACGTGGTCCAGCTTTTCAGTTATTCGCGCAGCTATTTCCATGCCGACCTGACCACGGTCGGCGATGCGGTGGTGTTCCTGCGCACCTTGCTGCCGGGCAAACCTATCGACGAGCTCTATACCGTGCTCGGCCGTGCCAAACAGGGCAAGACCGAGCGCTACCGTACCTTCTTCCGTCAGTTCGCGGCCCAGGCCGGCGAGCGCCTGGTACGTGCCGACGGCGAGCTCGGCATGGTCATGGCGGTGTTCACCCTGCCCAGCTATCCGCTGGTGTTCAAACTGATCCGCGACCGCTTCGCCTACCCGAAGGACATCGCGCGCGCCGAGGTCGAGGCCAAGTACGCGCTGGTGTTCCACCACGATCGCGTCGGCCGCCTGGTCGATGCGCAGCCGTTCCGCTTCCTGCGCTTCCCGCGCGCGCGCTTCGCGCCGGAGCTGCTGGAAGAACTGCTGGGCACCTGCGCCGGCAGCATCACCCAGGACGGCGACGACCTGGTCCTGCACCTGTGCTACGTCGAACGCCGGCTGCGCCCGCTCAATCTCTATCTGCGCGAGCAACCGCTTGAGACCGCGCGCGCGGCCGCGATCGACTACGGCCAGGCGATCAAGGACCTGGCCCTGGCCAACATCTTCCCCGGCGATCTGCTGCTGAAGAACTTCGGCGTCTCGCGCCACGGCCGCGCGGTGTTCTACGACTACGACGAGCTGTGCCTGGTCACCGATTGCCGTTTTCGCGCCGTGCCCGAGGCGCGCAATCACGAAGACGAGATGGAAGCCGGCGCCTGGTTCTACGCGGCCGGCAACGACGTGTTTCCGGAACAGTTTCCGCGTTTCCTGGGGCTGCCGCCGCCGCTGCTGGGCGCGCTGCTGCACGCGCATCCCGAGATCTTCCAGGTGCAGTGGTGGCAGAACGTGCAAGCCGCGCTGCGCGAAGGCCGCTACACCGATGTCGCGCCGTATCCGCTGGATCGGCGCCTGCCTTAGGGACTCAGCGCCAGCTCGACGGATCGATCGGCAGGTCCATGCGTGGGTCGTGCACCAGCAGGTGATCGTCGGCGCCGAGCAGGTCGGGGTAGATCACCAGGTTCAAACCACCGATGCGGCGCGTGGACGGAAACACCACCGCCGCCAGTCCGGCGGCGCGCACGTCGTCGGCGATCACCCAGCTCGGCGGCTCGATCTCGTCCAGGAACGCCTGCCGCTTCCAGTTGCACGACAGTTCCTGCCACAGCGGCGGCCAGTGCTCGGGGTCGTAGCCGGCGCGGAAATCGGCGGCGCGCGCGATCGTGGCGCGGTAGGCGACCAGGGTGCCGGGGCGCACCAGCGGATCGTCCTGGCGGAATTCCTCGATCGCGGTTTCCGGTTCCAGCGCCAGGTACAGGGCATCGATGCCGGGCCGGTTGAGGCGGCCGCCGGCCATGGCCGCGCCGGCGCCGCTGAGCGGCTGGTACGACCAGCGCGGGGTGTGCATGCGGTACGCCGGGAGATCCGGTCCCAGTGCCGCGACGATCATCCGCTCGCGCCGCCTTCCAGCGTCGCCAGGTAGCGGATCACGGCCTCGGATTTGCCGTCGCGGACCAGGTCGGCCGCGGTCAGATAGCCGAACTCGGCGATCGGGTGGTTGATGAACCAGAACAAGGTGCGTTCGCGGTCGTCGTTGACCCGGTACGCGGCGGCCAGCACTTTGACGATGTCGCGCAAGGCGCCCTGCAGCTGCGCCGATTCCGGGTTGCCGGTGACCGTGTTGCGATGCACGCGGGCGAGCCCGGCAATCTCGCTCACGCCCATGTGCAGGGCCTGGGCCATGCGCACCGGCGACAAGGTCGGGCGCGAGGGCTCGCGCAGGGTTTCCAGGAAGGTGTCGAAGGCGGCGGCGGACACGGGCGGCGCTCCAGGTCGGGACCAGGACCATAGTACGCCTATATTTTGCACAATCAATGCCCCGGATGCGCGGGCCAGGCAAAAAGAAGGCCCGGATCGACCGGGCCTTCAGGGAAAGGGGCTGCGGACTGCTGCTGCCATCAGCTGCAGCCGGCGACGGCGCCCTGGGCGCAGCAGGCCGCGGCGGCGGTGCGGCTGTCGGCGGCCAGGATCGGCTTGGGGGCGACCTGCTTGGCGTCCTTCGCCGGGGCCGGCTCGGATCGGCCGTAGTAGCGGTCGTCGGTCAGGTAGCCCTGCATGAACAGGAGGTCGGTATAGATGCTCATGGCTTGCTCCGGTCAGTTCCAACGCCGGTCCGGAATGGACTGGCTTCTTGAGTAGCTCGCAAGTTACTCTTGGCCTTAGCGTTGAAAAAGCGACATTTCTGCAAGCCAGACTTGAGCAGCATTCAATATGAGCCGCCCCCCTCTGCACGCCCTGCTGGGCTTCGCCGCCGCCGCCCGCAGCAGCAATCTGACCCGCGCCGCGGAGTCCATGCACCTCACCGTGAGTGCGCTGAGCCACCAGATCCGTGCACTCGAGGAGCGCCTGGGCCGGCGCCTGTTCGACCGCGGACCGCGCGGGGTCAAGCTGACCGCCGACGGCGAGCGCTTGATGAACCGCATCGCCCCGCACCTGGAGGCGCTGGATCACGCCCTGCGCCCGTACGCGCCCTGCCGCGACGACGTGCTGACCCTGAGCCTGATGGCCTCGATGGCCTCGGCCTGGCTGGTGCCGCGGCTTGCCGATTTCCTGGCCCTGCACCCGCAGTTGGAACTCAACCTGCAATCCAGCACCCGCCTGGTCGACTTCGAGCGCGAGGCCAACGTCGACGCCGCGCTGCGCGGCGGCTACGGCGGTTGGCCGGGAGTGGTGATCGAGCACCTGTTCGACGAAACCCTGACCCCGGTCGCCAGCCCCAAGCTGATCGAGCGCATGGGCGGACTGCCGGCGCTGGAGGACTTGCAGCGCTGGCCGCTGCTCGGCGATCCGGCCGATCACTGGCGCGACTGGTTCGAGCACTACGGCGGGCGCGAACCGGCCCGCTACGTCGCCCACTTCGACGATTCCGAAACCATGCACCGGGCCGCGGTCGAAGGCATGGGCGTGGCGCTGGCGCGCATGGCGCGCACCCGCTTGCTGATCGAGAACGGCCAACTGGTGTCGTTGCGCCCCGAACGCCTGCGCACCGACTACGCCCACTACCTGGTGTACCCGCAACGTTCGGCCGACCACGCCGGCCTGCTCGCGTTTCGCGGCTGGGTGCACGAACAGGCCCAGGCCTACGTGACGCGCATGGAAGCGACCCTGCCCAGCGACGAGGCCTACACCCGCAAGGTGCGCAAGCACTCGCAGACCTGAGGCGCGCGCCCCGCAGCTGCGCTTGCTGAAGGTGCCGATGTTGAAGGTGCCGATGTTGAAGATACCGATCCTGAAGGTGCCGATCCCGGACCTCCGGCACTGGGCGCAGGCACGCGCTGGGGTAGATTGATCGCCCCACCGCCCCGAGGCCGACGCATGACCGCCCCTACCCTGCACCGTTCCTTGCTGGTCGCCACCATCGCCGCCGCGCTCGGCCTTTGCGCCATGACGGTCGAAGCCAAGCAGCCGCCCGCCGCCAAGACCGCGGCCGCGAAGACCGCCAGCTTCGACAGTGTGCTCGCCGGCGACTGGCGCAGCGAAAAGAACCGCGCCCGCGACGTCTACCGCCACCCGGCCCAGACCCTGGGCTTCTTCGGCGTCAAACCGAACCAGACCGTCATCGAGATCACCCCCGGCGGCGGCTGGTACAGCGAAGTGCTCGCGCCCTACCTCAAGGACGACGGCCGTTACGTCGCCGCGGTGTGGGACGACGCGATTCCGGGCCAGCCCCAGTACCGCTACGGCCTCAACACTTCGCTGCGCGCGCGCTTCGCCGACAACGCCGCGGTCTACGGCAAGCCGGACGTGCGCGTGTTCGACCCCAAGGCCCCGAACTTCGGCCCGGCCGGCGCCGCCGACGTCGTGCTGACCTTCCGCAACGCCCATAACTGGGTCGAGGAAGGCACCGCCGCGGCTTACTTCAAGGCGTTCTTCGATGCGCTCAAGCCCGGCGGCGTGCTCGGCGTGGTCGATCACCGCGCCAAGCCCGGCACCGATCTGGAAACGATGAAGAAGTCCGGCTACCTCACCGAGGCGCTGGTGATCGAACTGGCCCAGGGCGCCGGCTTCGTGCTCGACGAGAAGAGCGAGATCAACGCCAACCCGAAGGACAACACCGGCCACCCCAACGGCGTGTGGACCCTGCCGCCCAGCAACAAGCACGACGCCCAGGACGATGCCAAGTACCAGGCGATCGGCGAAAGCGACCGGATGACGCTGCGCTTCAAGAAGCCGGGCTGAGGACGCGCCGACCCGCGCGCTTGCGGCAGGGCCGCGGGCGCGCTGGCGCGGATCGGCCGTTGGAATCGGGATCGCCTGTCGGGAGCCGGCGATCCCGCTGTCGTTAGCGTCGCCTGCCGCGCAGCCCTCGCACGACGCGTATTGGCTGCGCATGCGCGGCGCATGATCGACCGGCACTCGCGCGCGACATCGCAATGGCCCGCAACGCGCCGCGACGACGGACCTCGCGGCACGACCGCCTTGAAGTACAGTGCGCAAACGGACACAGGGGATGGGCTGGATGGCTGGACGAAGTACGACGCGACTGTTGGTCGCGGGCCTGATAGCCGCACTGGTCCTTGGTGCCGCCTTACTGATCTGGGTACCCAACCTGCGCGACGCCGCGTATTGGAGCGGCCTGCGCGATGCCGTGCTGGGCAGACGGACGGCCGAAGTCGCGGCACCCGAGCGAGCCGCCGAGGTGCCCGCCGAGGCCACCGCTCCCGTTGCCGCTGCCACCGCCGCTGCCGTCGATCCGGAGCCGGAAGCGCAGACCGGCGCGGCCACCGTCCCCGAGGACACCAGCAAGCTCGACGTGCTGCCCGGCCCGTATCGCAATTTGCCGACCGCGGCGCCGCCGTTCGCGCTGCAGCCCGACATTCGCTACCTGGGCCGGCTGGGTCTGGAAGATCTGCCGCCGGACGTGCTGCCGTCTTCGGTGGAGGAAGCGCTGCAACACGCCGTGGATTCGGCGCAAGGCGACGAAAGCCTGGCCGAAGCCGAGGCGGAAGCCGCAGGACCGATGCGGCGCGAAAACAAGATCGGCGCCGAAGTCTGCGCATCCGAAGCCTTGCAGGCCGGCCAGCGCGCGCTGATGCGCCGGCGCCAATTCCTGCTGCCCTGGGTACGCCGCGGCGACCTGGTGATGATCCAGGGCGAGTTTCCGGACAACGCCTTCCAACGCGCGAAGTTGAGCGGCAAGCCGCTGAAGACCAAGGCCGAGGTATCGATGTCGGTGCACGGTCCGCTGGGTGCGTATTTCCATTCCAGTCTCGACGGCAACAACAGCCTGCTGCCCAAGGACAAAGAGCAGCTGTCGCTGGTGTTCAAGGCCGAGCAGGGCGGCGTCTACAAGCTCACCGTCGACCTCGACGATTGCACCGCGGCCGTGTCCGTCCCTTACCGCTTGCAGGTAAGCCGGCGCGGCGCCGCCACGCCGGCGGCGGCGAGCGCGGAAGCCGTGGCGCCCGAGCGCAGCCAGACCCTGCCGATGGCGAGCCTGCCGCAGGTCGATCTGGGCCATACCTACCAGGGCGCGTTGTTGCTGGACGAGCCGCTCAAGGGCGCGTACTCGCCATCGGGCCTCTACTCGACCTTGTTCCAGGACATGCACATCGGGCCCTTGGTCAAAGGCAAGCGCTACCTGATCGAAGTCACCAGCCCGGACGCCGATCCGGCCTTGCAGCTGTTCCAGCGCGGTCCGCTGGTCGGCGACACGGCGCCGCAGCAGGACTCCGACGGCGGCGCGCACGGCAACGCCATGCTGATCTACCAGCCCAAGCTGGACGGTCCCTACATCTTGCGCGTGGTCGGCACCGATCCGCGCGATATCGAGCGTGCGAATGCGCGCTTCGGCTACCAGGTGCGGGTGAGCGAATGGACGCCGTGACCTCGGATCGCACAGGCGCGTACCGCCTTATCGGAATCGCCGCATGAGCCGCGCACGCAAGTTTCTGTGGATCCTGGTCGCCGCGTTGCTGGTGCCGGCGCTGGGCCTGCTCGCGTTGCGGTCGCTGCTGCCGGCGCAGTACCACGCCTTGGGCTACGGCCTGCAGCGCTACTTCGACGCGGACAGCCAGGCAGAAGTGCCCGCAGTCTATTCGTCCGACGACACCCCCGTCGTCGGTGCCGACGGCGCCGTGGCCAGCGCCGCCGACGCTGCGAGCATCGCGGTCGACGCGGCCGCCCGACCGATGCTGGGCCCGAACGCGCAAGCGCTCGTGCACGAGATCGTGCCGGCGCCGCTGCAACCGGGCGTGCAGTACCGCGGCCGCTACAGTCTGTTCGACGCGCCCTGGCAGGGCGCGCCAGCGCCCCGAGCGGTGCGGCCGGATGAAGAGCTCGAAGCGGACGACTCGTCGGAGGAGCAGGCCGACGAGCCATCCGATGACGCGCAGAGCGAGCAACCGCCAGGTGCGTGCAACCCGGGCCTGGCCGCCGCCGGTTTCCAGGCCTTGCAGAAGCGTCGCTACTTCGCCCTGCCCTGGGTCGAAAGCGGCGACCTGGTGCAGATCGAAGCCGAGTACCGCGGCGGCTTGCTGCCGCGCGCGTTCGAGCTGACGGTGAGCGGCCCCAGGCGCGACTCCGGCGAAAGCTCCGACCCCAAGACGCGCGAAGACCATAGCCGCGACGGCAGCCGCCGCTCGCTCGCGTTCCGGGCGCCGCACAGCGGCAACTACCTGCTGACCCTGGACCTGGACGCCTGCGTGCCCAAACAGGATGCGCCGTTCGCGATCCGGGTCGAGCGCAACGGACGCGACGGCAAACCCGCAGCGACAGGCGAGGCGAGCGCACGCGAACTTCCGGCGCCCGCGCTGGATCGATTGCGCTTCGGCCAGGTCTATACCAACCCGCCGCAGCGCCGCAACGACGAGGCGAGCCTGCGCGCGCCCCTGCTGCGCAAGGAAGACGAGTTCCGCCAGTACGCGCTGATCGGCCCGCTGCAGGCCGGCAAGCATTACGTGATCGAAGCCGCGAGTCGCGAGTTCGACCCCTACCTGGAGGTCTACGGCAACGGCCTGTCCTCGCTCGGCCGGCTCGCCAGCGACGACGACGGCGGCGAAGACAACAACGCCCTGCTGGTGTTCGCCCCGCCGCAGGACGGCGATTACGTGATCGGCGTATCCAGCCGGGGTTCGCTCGATCCGGGCCGGGCCCGCAGCATGCGCCTGGAGTTGCGCATAGGCGACTGGAAGTAAGCGCGCCGCGGTCCCGCATCGCCGCGTGCGTTTGGCGCGGCGCGCCGGCCTGCGCGATCATGCACGCATGCTGATCGCGTTCAACAAGCCGTTCGGGGTGCTCTGCCAGTTCACCGACCGCAGCCAGCCGCCGCGGCCGACCCTGGCCGGCTTCGGGCTGCCGCCGCAGGTGTACGCCGCCGGCCGGCTCGACCACGACAGCGAAGGCCTGCTGCTGCTCACCGACGACGGCGGCCTCGCCCACCGGCTCACCGATCCGCGCCATAAGCAGAGCAAGACCTATTGGGTGCAGGTCGAAGGCGAGCCGTCCGAGCAACAACTGCGCGCCTTGCGCGAGGGCGTCGAACTCAACGACGGCCGCACCCGTCCGGCTCAGGCGATGCGCATCGATACGCCGGCGCTGTGGCCGCGCGATCCGCCGGTGCGTTTCCGCAAGACCGTGCCGGATGCCTGGCTGGAGCTGAGCATCGGAGAAGGCCGCAACCGTCAGGTGCGGCGCATGACCGCCGCGGTCGGTCTGCCTACGCTGCGGCTGGTGCGTGTCGCGATCGGCGAGCACCGCGTCGATGGTTTGGCGCCGGGGGAGTGGCGGGTGGTCTAGTGCGGTGAGGGTTCGTCGTGGTTCGCGTTGGCGCGATCGCGGCTTACGCCGCTCCCACAGGCAGCGTGCGGGTTGCGTCGTGTTTGTGGTGGCGTGGTCGCGGCTTACGCCGCTCCTACCCCAAAGCGGCGAAGGGCTTCCTGTAGGAGCGGCGTAAGCCGCGACCGCGACAGCAAAGCCACGACGCAACGATCGAAGCGCGCGCATCAGCCCGGCCGCACCTACCGCAGCCCGCACCGCCCGCTTACTCCCGCGCTGCCACCGGCGGCGCCACCGGCACCGAGTTCGCACCGGGGCGGGTCAGGATCAGCACCCCGCCCAGCACCACCGCGGTGCCGACGATCTGCACCGGCGTGATCGCCTCGCCCAGTACCCAGCCGCCCAAAAACACCAGCGACACCGGCCCCAGCACCGACAGCTGCGCCGCCGTGCCCGCGCCCAGGCGCGCGACCGCGGCCATGGTGAAAGTGACCGGCAGGAAGGTGCAGAACAGCGCGTTGGCCGCGGCCAGGCCGTAGACCTGCCAGGGCAGTTGCAGCAGATGCGCGGGATCGCGCGCGATCAGGTAGTGGATCAAGGTCGCCGCGGTCGACACCACCATCGCGTAGGCGACCAGGCGCAATGAGCCCACGCGCTTGATGACCTGTCCCGACATCGCCAGGTACAGCGCGTAACAGAACGCCGCCATCAGCACGAGCGCGCTGCCCAGCAGCACGTGATCGCCTTCCACGCGCAGATTCTCGGCCATCACCAGGGCCACGCCGGCGTAGCTCACCGCCATCGCGATCCACTCCTTGCGCGCGACCTTGCGTCCGAACGCGAACACGCTCATCAGCAGCACGAAGGTCGGATTGAGGAACAGGATCAGCCGCTCCAGCGACACCGGCACGTACTCCAGGCCCCAGAAATCGAACAGGCTGGACAGGTAATAGCCGAGCACGCCCAGCACCACGATCAGGCCCAGGTCGCGCCGGCTCAGGCCGTCGCCGCGCGCGCGGGCGCGGCCGGTTTCGCGCAGGCCGAGCAGGACGAACAGGGGCAGCGACAGCGACATGCGCAAGGCCATCACGTCCAGCGCGTCGATTCCGTAGCGGTACTGCAGCTTGGCCAGGATCGCCTTGGCGGAAAACAGGATCGCGCCGGCGGCGGCGAGGCTCAGGCCGAGGCGCCGCGCGGCGGGGTCGTGGGTCGGGGTCACGGCGGAATCGCGAAGACGAAGCGCCGCCATGATAGCGGCCGCGGCCCGGGGATTCGGTGCCGGCCGTGGCCGGAGCGCGCCACCGCAGCAGGCACCGCATCCTGCGCCGGTGGGCACATTCGATCCGCCAGGCTCCGGGCCGAAGCCGAGCCGACGGCCCGCCTGGCCGTGCGGGAAGGCGTCGGCCGGGCCGGCGCCCCGGCCCGGCGACCCAGCCGAGCGGCCGAGCCCGCGCCCCGCGGGTCCGGCCTCCGAAAGGCCCCCGAATGCCGCCCAGCGACGCCGCCAGGAGGCTCCCGCCGCCCTTCACAAACCTCCCTGTTCCCCCGCATTGCCAACGCCAATGAATGGTTCAGACTGTGCGGGGACGCGCGTCGCATCGACGCGAAAGATTCTGTTAACTTGCGACCGAAATGCGCATCGAAGACGTGTCAAAGGCGCGGCTGGAATCGCCGCAAACAACGCCGGCTCCGGCCCGCGGCGAGCACCTTTTGTCCGACCTCGCGCAAGCCACGCAAGCCCTGGGGAGCGACACCGGACGTATGACCATCGCCGCCACGTCCATGGGCCGCATCCTGGTCGTCGACGACCAGGCCGCCAATCTGCGCGTGGTCGGCATGCTGCTGCAGCGCCAGGGCTACGAAGTGATCCCGGCCTCCAGCGGCGACGAGGCGCTGGCCCGCTACGCCGAATCCGAACCCGACCTGATCCTGCTCGACGTGATGATGCCGGGCATGGACGGTTTCGACGTCATGAACGCGCTGCGCGCGAACGGGCCGCTGAAGGTGCCGGTGGTGTTCGTCACCGCGGCCCACGACCGCGATCTGCTGCTGCGCGCCTTCGATGCCGGCGTGGTCGACTACGTGACCAAGCCCTTCCTGCCCGAGGAACTGCTGGCGCGGGTCAACGCCCACATCGGCCTCAAGCTCGCCCGCGACCGCCTGGAGCGGGTGGCGCGCGAGCGCGAGGAGCTGGTCAACCTGGTCGCGCACGACCTCAAGAACCCGCTCACCAGCGTGCTGTTCGCCAGCGACCTGCTGCGCGCCGGCGGCTGCCGGCCCGAGCGCGTGCCGCGCTACCTGCAGATGATCCACGAGAGCGCCGACGACGCCCTGGGCTACATCCGCCATTACCTGGAAAGCAGCAGCGCCGGCAAGCGCGAAGCCGGCGGCGACGAGCGCGCCGACCTGGGCCAGACCCTGCAATGGCTGGTGCACCGCTACGAGATGCAACTTGAGGCGCGCGGCATCCGCATCGAGGTCGTGCCGCCGCCGGGTCCGGCCGAAGTCGCGATCGACCCGCGCGTGCTGCGCCAGGTCAGCGAAAACCTGGTCACCAACGCCATGAAGTACGCGCCCGGCAGCGAACTGCTGCTGGCCGCGCGTCCGGGCGCGCCGGGGTTCTGGCAATTGATCGTGGCCGACCGCGGCCCCGGCATCCCCGCGGCGCGTCAGCGCGAACTGTTCAAACCCTTCGTGCGCCTGCACGAGGACGCCGTCGACGACGGCCTGTCCAACGGCCTGGGCCTGTCGCTGGCGCGGCAGATCGTCGCCAACTTCGGCGGCCAGCTCTGGTACGAGGATCGCCGCCACGGCGGCGCGCGCTTCATCGTCGAATTGCCGGAAGCGCCCTGATACCGGCGCGGCGGTCGCCGCGCCCCCGGTTACGGCCCTCCGCCGGGCGGATTACTCGGTCGCCGCGCTTTCGTCGCCCGCCTTGCGGGTGCTGCGGCTGCGCCGGCGCGTGCCGGCTTCGCCGCGACGCGCCTCGATGCGCTTGGCGCTGCCTTCGATCGGCTCGTCGCGGTTGCGCTTGGCCCGGTGCCGCGCGGCCAGCCAGAGCAGGCCGGCGCCGGCCACCGCAGCGACCGCGATCGCCGGATTGCGGCGTACGAAACCGCCGGCCACGCGCGCGCCGGTCTTGACCGCGCCCAGCACGACCCCGGCTTCGAGCAGCTTGCCGGCGCTGCCGGGAACCTGTTTGAGACTCTCGCCGACCGTGGCGACGAGTTCCATTGCGCGGTCGGGCAGCGAATTGAGCTTGCTCATCGGATCGGATCCTGGGGCTGGAATGCGGGGTCCAGTCTCCTGCTCGGATCGTTGACATGGCGTGATCGGGGTCGCGTATTGCCCGCCCGCGGCTGAATGCCGATCATGGCCGCACCCGGTCGCCCGATCCGGGACCGACCCCGATGCGAGCCGCCATGATCCGAGTGCTGCCCAACGTGCTCAACGCCGCCGAACTCCAGGCCGTGCGCGAGCTGCTGCCGCAGGTGCGTTTCGGCGACGGCCGCATCACCAACCCCGACTCCACGGTCAAGCAGAACATGCAGGCGCCGCAGGAGGACCCGGCCAATGCGCGCATCGCCCAGATCGCACGCGACGCCTTCATGCGCCATCCCGACGTGCGCGTGTTCGCGCATCCGCGCCAGATGGCGCGGACCACGGTGGTGCGCTACGAGCCGGGCATGAATTACGGCTGGCACGTCGACGAGGCGCTGTTCCCGTCGACGCCGCCGCTGCGCAGCGACCTGTCGTGCACCATCTTCCTCAATGCCCCGACCGAGTACGACGGCGGCGAGCTGACCATCGAACTGGGCGCCCAGCACCTGGCCTACAAACTCGAAGCCGGCAGCGCGATCCTGTATCCGTCCACCACCATCCACCGCGTCACTCCGGTCACCCGCGGCGTGCGCCTGGCTGCGATCACCTGGCTGCAGAGCTGGGTCGCCGATGTGTCCAAGCGCGAACTGCTGGTGCAGCTGGACGAAGCGCGCGCGATCGTCGCCGCCCGCCCCGGCGGCCCGGAGCCGCGCTTGCAGGTGCTGCTGGAATCGCTGCGGACCAACCTGTTCCGGATGTGGGCGGACACCTGAGCCCGGTTTCGCGCTCGCGCGCTGTCCTCGCCGCCGGCTTGTGCGCGGCCCTGCCCGCGACCGCGTCGGCGGCCGATTTCTCCGGCCTCACGACGATCATGTTCGGCATCCCGTTTATGGGTTTCAGCCTGCTGACGTTCGTCGTGATGCTCCGCCTCGGCCGACCGTCCCACGCCTGGTTCGCCGGCGCCGGCGTGCTGCTGTGCATGCTCTTGCTGATCGGCGTGTTCCTGTTCCGCGACGCCTGGTCGCTGTTGGGCAACCGCCACTCTTTCTTCTTCGGCGTGGTCTATTTCGCGCTGTTCGTCGGCTGCATCGCCAGCTTCTTCGCGCTTGCGCGAAAGAAGGACGGTGACGGCGATAGCCGGGATGGCGGGAACGCCAACGACGGCGCAGCCGAAGAACGCTGACGCCGGCGCTTGCCATAGGGTGCGGTGGCCGCCGCGGCATCGCGATCGATCCATTCCGACGCGGCGATGCGCAAGATAACGAAGCCATCGCAGAACCTCGGAGTTCGCGATCGCGGCTTACGCCGCTCCCACAGGAGGCAGGGGCCGGCCTGGAACGGAACCTCCGCCGGCAGACGGGGTTCGCGGTCGCGGCTTACGCCGCTCCTACCCCAGAGCAAGGCGAGAGCGAAGCGGGCGACCCACGCAGCGTGGGTCAGCCGGCGACGGCCTGAGCCAACGACGGCTCGCGCCGCACGGCGGCCTCGACCCAAGCCACGCCTTCGGCGATCTCGGACGCATGCCGCTGCATCGCCAACGCCAGGTCGTGGGCACGATCGTCGGCGCCGTAACCGTGCGTCTGTGCTTTCGAATAACGTCCCCAGGCAGGCGAAGCCAGCGCGCGCGATACGCCCTGCGCCTCCAGATCCAGATGCGCCGCCACGCGCTGCAAGCTGGCTTCCGGCTGCGCGAGCAAGGTTTCGAAGTCCACGCGCAGCACGCGCGCGGCGTGCTCGCCGTGGGCGTGCGCGGCGAAGCGCACGCGTTCGGCCAGCCAGCCCATCGCGCATTGCTGCGGCAGCGACAAGGCATGCAGCGCCGCATCGGCGGCATGGCCACGCGCCTGCAGATCGCGCAGGCGTTCGCCCGCGGCGCTGGCGGCGTCGAGCACCGAGGCCGGCGATTTCAGCAGTGTCGCCAGGTACGGTCGCAACGGCATGTCCAGCAGCACCGCGCGCGTATCGGCGCAGGCCGCCAACAGCGACGCGATCAGGCCGTTGCAGCCGCTGGTGGCCTTGACCACGCTGCGCGTCTGCGGCGGCAGGGCGCGGCTCCAGTTCGACCACAGCGCGCGCAGCAGTTGCGGCGCTTCGCCGTCGGACAGGCGCGATTCGGGCCGGCCCAGTTGCGGCCAGGCCTCGGCCAGGGTGCGCAGCGGCAGCGGTTCGCGCAGGCCCTGCACTTGCGGCCAGGCGCCGAGCACGCGGCTGAGCAGGGTCGAGCCGCAGTGGCCGATATGGAAGATCGCGTCGGCATGGCGCGCGGCCGGCGCGCCGGCCGGCGGCAACGACACCAAGGGCATCCAGCCGCCCTCGGGATTGGCGGGCAGCGCGCGGTCGTCCAGGAAGGCGGCCTCGGCGCGCTGGTCCGCGCTCAGGCGCAGCCACAGCACGCGGCGGCCGACCAGGTCGAGCTTGAACGGCAGGAACTCGGGCAGGTCGGCGGGACTGGCGCTCATGCGCGGCAAAGGACGGCGAAAGGAAGGTGAGTGTAGGCGATGGCTCGCTGCGCGCTCAGGTGCCGCGCGGCTTGGCGCGATGGGTCGCGGTCGCGGTCCAGGGATCGTCGGGCCAGGGGTGTTTGGGGTAGCGGCCCTTCATTTCCTTCTTCACCTCCGGGTAGGTGCGCTCCCAGAAGCCCTTGAGGTCCTGGGTGACCTGCAGCGGCCGACCCGCCGGCGACAGCAGGTGCAGGGTCAGCGGCACCCGGCCGTCGGCGATGCGCGGGGTGTCGGCCAGGCCGAACAGTTCCTGCAGCTTGACCGCCAGCACCGGTGCGGCGGCGCCGCCTTCCTCGTCGTAGGCGTAGTCGATGCCGCGCTCCATGCCGGAGGGCACGACGATGCGGGTCGGCGCGAGCGCGTCGATGCGCTGCCGCAGCGACCAGTCCAGGCGCGAGCGCAGCGCTTCGCCGAGTTCGCTTTCGCTGAGCGCGTCGAGCCGGGTCTTGCCGCTGAGCGCAGGCTTGAGCCAGTCGTCCAGCGTGGCCGTCAGCGCATCGTCGGACAGGTCCGGCAGCTCGCCGGCGAGCTCGGGCAACCAGGCGCGCAGGCAGCGCACGCGCGCGCGCCATTGCCGGAGCGATTCGGTCCAGGGCAGCGCGTCCAGGCCGAGCTGGCGCACCGCATCGACCAGGGCATCGGCGTAGCGCGAAGGATCCGGTCGCGCCAGCGGCCGGCTGTCGATCACGATGCGGTCGTAGCGGCGCTCGCGCACCGCGGCGATGCCGCGCGCGGCCGCGTCCCAGACCACCCGGTCCTCGCTGACGAAGCGCTGCGGGAATTCGCGCTCCAGGCGCGCTTCGTCCAGCGGCGCGGCGCGCAGCACGCGCGCATCGCGCGGATCGTCGCGCAGCTCGCTGATCACCAGCCAGGGCTCGCCGTAGACCGCGCTGTCGTCGAACAGTTTCGCGCTGCGGCCGTTGGCGAGCTGGTAGCGGTAGGGATCGGACGGATGCTGGCGCGCGATGCGGTCGGGAAACGCATGCAGCAGCAGATCGCCGAGCGCGTGCGCGGGCACCTGCGACGGCGGCGCGCGATCCACGCGCAGGCGCCGGCGCCATTGCTTGCTGGCCTGATCGAGCGCGGCCAAAGCGGAGCGCGACGCCTCGGCCGGCGCGCGGCCGGCGCGGAACGCCGCCAAGGCCTGCCAGCGCGCCGCCAGCGCATCGCCGCCGCTGCGCAGCGGATCGCGCGCTTCGATCAGCGCGGCCAGGTCGCAGGCCAGCGCGCGTTCGCCGGCATCGCTGGGCGCCAGCAGCATCGCCGCCAGACGCGGATGCGTGCCCAGCGCGAGCATGCGCCGGCCGAAGGCGGTGATCGCACGGCCGTCGAGCGCGCCCAGGCGCTGCAGCAGTTCGCGCGCGGCGGCCAGGGCGCCGCCGGGCGGCGGATCGAGGAAGCGCAACGAGGCGTCGCCCCACGCGGCCAGTTCCAGCGCCAGTCCGGCCAGTTCGACCTGGGCGATCTCGGGCCGGCGTTGCGGCTCCAGGCGCTGCGATTCCGGCCATAAGCGGTAGGCCCAGCCTTCAGCGACGCGGCCGGCGCGACCGGCGCGCTGGTCGGCCGAGGCCTGCGCGATCGCCACCACGTCCAGGCGCGCGAAGCCGCTGTTGGGGTCGTAGCGCGGCTCGCGCGCCAGGCCCGCGTCGATCACCACGCGCACGCCGGGCAAGGTCACGCTGGACTCGGCGACGTTGGTCGCCAGCACCACGCGGCGGCGGCCGTCGGGATCGGGCTGCAGCACGCGCGATTGCTGTTCGACCGGCAGTTCGCCGTGCAGCGCCAGCACATCGACGCCGCGCACCGCCTCGCTCGCCTGCAAGGCCGCATCGACGCGCGCGATCTCGCGCTGGCCAGGCAGGAACACCAGCACGTCGCCGGGATGCTGGACCAGCGCCTGTTCGACCGCGCGCCGGGTCTGGTGTTCGAGCTTCTCGTCGCGGCGCGCGGGATGGTGGGCGATGCTCACCGGATAGCTGCGGCCGGCGCTGCTCAGGCGCGGCGCGTCGAGGAACTGGGCCAGGCGTTCGCCGTCCAGGGTCGCCGACATCACCACGATGCGCAGGTCCTCGCGCAGCGCGGCCTGCACGTCCAGAGCCAGGGCCAGGCCGAAGTCGGCGGCGAGGTGGCGTTCGTGGAATTCGTCGAACAGCAGGGCGCCGACGCCGTCCAGGGTCGGGTCGTCCTGGATCATGCGGGTGAGGATGCCCTCGGTGACGACCTCGATCCGGGTCCGCGCCGACACCTGGTTCTCGAAGCGGATGCGGTAGCCGACGGTCTCGCCCGCGGCTTCGCCGCGCTGGCGCGCCATGAACTGCGCGGCCGCGCGCGCCGCGACCCGGCGCGGTTCCAGCATCACGATCTTGCGGCCCTGCAGCCAGGGCGCATCGAGCAGCGCCGGCGGCACCTGGGTGGTCTTGCCCGCCCCCGGCGGCGCTTCCAGCACCAGACGCGGATGGGCGGCGAGGCTGTCGCGGATCTGCGGCAGCAGCGGGTCGATGGGGAAGCCAGGCGCGGTCACGCGCGCAAGGATACGCGGGGGCGGCGCGCTTGCCTGCGGCGGAGCGGCGAACGCCGCGAGGGTTCCACGGCGAGATCGCCCAGAGCGTCCTCCGTCCAACCCAATCGCGGCTCACGCCGCTCCCACAGGGGCGGGTGTGCGCCTGCTTCCTGTGGGAGCGGCGTAAGCCGCGATGGCTCCACGACGAGATCGCCCAGAACGTCCTCCGTCCAACCCAATCGCGGCTCACGCCGCTCCCACAGGGGCGGGTGCGCGCCTGCTTTCTGTGGGAGCGACGTAAGCCGCGATGGCTCTGTCCGCCCGGACCACCCACTGCGTCCCCTATCCAACCCAATCGCGGCTTACGCCGCTCCCACAGAGAGCCGCACGCCCGCATTGCTAAACTGCGCGCTTTGCGAAGACCGCGATCCCCATGCAACTGCTCGACATCGGCGCCAACCTCACCCACGACAGCTTCGATCCCGACCGCGACGCGGTGCTGCAGCGCGCGCGCGACGCCGGGGTCGCTCAGATGGTGGTGACCGGCGCCAGCCGCGAGCATTCGCCCAAGGCCCTGGCGCTGGCGCGCAAGCACCCGGGCGAGCTGTACGCGACCGCCGGCGTGCACCCGCATCACGCCAGCGAATACACCGCCGAATGCGACGCCGAGATGCGCGCCCTGCTCGCCCATGCCGAGGTGGTCGCGGTCGGCGAATGCGGGCTGGACTACTTCCGCGATTTCTCGCCGCGCCCGGCGCAGCGGCGCGCGTTCGAGCAGCAGCTGCAGATCGCGGTCGATACCCGGAAGCCGCTGTTCCTGCACCAGCGCGACGCCCACGCCGATTTCATGGCGACGATGCGCAACTTCGACGGCCGCCTAGGCGCGGCGGTGGTGCATTGCTTTACCGGCACGCGCGAGGAGCTGTTCGACTACCTCGATCAGGACTGGCACATCGGCATCACCGGCTGGCTCTGCGACGAGCGCCGTGGCCAGCATCTGCGCGAGCTGGTCAGGAACATCCCGGCGAATCGCCTGATGATCGAGACCGACGCGCCCTATCTGCTGCCGCGCACGGTCAAGCCCGCGCCCTCGCACCGCCGCAACGAGCCCATGTACCTGGCGCACATCGTCGAAGAACTGGCGCGCGATCGCGGCGAGGAGGTGGCGGTCACCGCCGCCAACAGCACCGCGACCGCACGCGAGTTCTTCCGCCTGTCGCCGGCGTGAGCGGCCGCACGCGACGCTTCCGTCCAAGGCAGAAGCGCACCAATCCCGCTTTGGGGTAGGAGCGGCGTAAGCCGCGACCACGCCACCGGAACCTCAACGCCACCCGCCGCCCGCATCGCCCGCCGACGCGAACAACACCGCCGCCGTTTCCCCGCAAACCCCGGCCTGGGCCGCCGCCGTCGCTTCCATCGCCACACAGTCCACGGCTGTGTCGCGGGCGATCGGGCGCTGGCCGGCGGCGCCCGTCGCCGGCGCCGGAGGCAGGCCCAGGCCGGCGAGCACGAACGCGAGCAGCCCCAGCCATGGGACGCGGCGCCCGCGACCGCGCTCATTGCGCGCTGAAGTCGCCACAGCCGTACCAGTTGGCCGTTTGCGCCGCGCCGACGATCACCGCATAGGGATGCGCCTTGCCGGCGCTATCCAGGCAGCTCTTGCCGACGCCGGCCTTGTTGATCCGCACCACCAGCTCGCGCAGCTGGTTGTTGATGTTGACGCGGCCGACCAGGGCGTAGCGGCCGGGCTGCGACGGCACCTGCGGGTCCTGGATCAGGCTGCCATGGGCGACGCCGGCCAGCTGCGGCACCACCAGGCCGTAACGCAGCGGCTTGGCGCCGCTGTCGAAGATCAGGCCCCAGCCCTGGTTGCCGCCGCGGAACACCGGCGCCGGGAAATGGGGAGTGGCCGGATCGGCCGAGCGCACCGGCGCCGGCCACAGGCTGAGCGCGGCGGCCAAGAGCAGACCGGCGACCGCAACGACGGGGACACGCATGGACGACTCCTGGGACGGCGACGGCGGTCTTGCCGTCTACCGTCTCCAACGTCCGGCGGGGACGCGCGTGAATCCGTGCACGCGCTCAGACGATGGCCGGCGCGTCCAGGGCGGCGAGCTTGTCCGGGTTGCGCATGATGTAGATGCGGGTCGCGCGGCCGTCCTCGTCGTAGGCGAAGGACAGCGAAGCGGCGACGTGGCCCTCGTGTTCCAGGATCACGCCGCGCGCGCCGTTGAGGTCGGACACGGTCCAGCGGTACTCGCCCCAGTACTGGCGCAGCGAGCCGAGCACGAAGTCCAGCACCTGCTCGCGGCCGATCATCACGTCCAGGCGCGTGGGCACCTTGCCGCCGCTGTCGGCGCGCAGCTCGATGTCGTCGGCCAGCAGCGCGGCGAAGGCGTCGGTGCGGCCGCTGACGATGGCGCCCTCGAACGCGGCCAGCAGCTGATCCTGGCGCTGCAAGGGGGTGACGTGGCGCACCCCGCCCTGCTCGACGTGCGCCTTGGCGCGTGAGACCAGCTTGCGGCACGCCGCCTCCTGCAGCTCCAGGGTGCGCGCGATCTGCGGATACGGCACGTCGAAGATCTCGTACAGCAGGTAGGCCGCGCGCTCCTTGGGCGTCAGCCGTTCCAGCAGCAACAGGAAGGCGGTGCTCAAGGACGAGGCCAGCGACAGCGCGGCCTCGGGCTGGTCGTCGCCGGCGCTGTGGATGGGCTCGGGCAGCCAGGAGCCGACGTAGTCCACACGGGTGCGGTGCGCGGCGCGCAGCAGGTCGATGCAGCGGCGGGTGCAGATCGTGGTCAGCCACGAGGCCGGGTTGTCGATCGCGGCGCGGTCGGCGTCCTGCCACTTCAGGTAGGTGTCCTGAACCGCGTCCTCGGCGTCGGCGCGCGTGCCGAGGATGCGGTAGGCCAGGCCGGTCAGCAGGCGGCGATGGGTTTCGAACGCGAGGCCGGCGTCGTCGTTGCGGCTGCCTGCCTGCATCAGTGCCTCGACACCTGGATCCGGTTCCACAGATTGATCATCGCCACGCTCGAGGTCAGCACGCCGATCTCATTGTCGCTGAAGTGCTCGCGCAGCCGCGCGCGCAGCGGTCCCAGTTCGGCGCCGGGTTCGAGCCGGGTCAGGGCCTCCGCCCAGGCCAACGCGGCGCATTCGCGTGCGCTGAAATCAGCGGCCTGGCTCCAGTCGGCGAGGCGCTCCAGGCGCGCGCCGGTTTCGCCGTCCTCCAGCGCCTCGCGGGTGTGCAGCTTGATGCAGTAGTCGCAGCGGTTGATCTGCGACGCGCGCAGTTGCACCAGATGATGCAGGCCGCGCTCCAGGCCGTAGCCGTCCATGGCGCGATGCACGCTGCCCATGGCCTGCAGGACATCGGGGATTTCGCGCTGGTAGTTGATCGGGCGTGCGGCGGCGGTGTCGTTCATGGGGCGCTCCAGGGATGACGGATCATTCCGTCTTAACTGGAACGACGATCCAGCCCCCGGCCCTGTGACATGCCTGTGCGAGCGACCGCGATCAGTACACCGCGAGGTCGCCGCAGCCCTGCATCGGGTCCATGCCCTCGACACGCACGCGTACGCTGTGCTGGTGCGGACGGTCGCCGTCGTCGGTGCAGTCCTGGCGCAAAATCTCGATGGTCATGGGCTTGGCGCCCTGGGCGGTGGCCAGATCGCCGCTGAGCACGATCGGCGAGTCCGGCGCGCCGGCGGTCGGCTTTTGATAGCGCGCGTGGCCGGTCGCGTTATAGCTGCCCGAGCCCCAGGTCAGGGCCACGGTGTGGTCGAAGTCGTCGCCGCTGGCCTGGATGTCGACCGACCAGTGCTCGCCGATACCCTTGAACGCCGGCACCGGGCTGACCTTGCCGACCTGGTCGGCGGCGATCTTGGCGGCCGGGCGCCCGGCGGGCGCGGCGGTCTCCGTCGTGGCCGTGGCCGGTTGCGCCGGTGCCGCGGTCTTGCCGGCGTCGGTGCCGGCGCAACCGGCCAGGGCGGCGCTCAGGGACGCCGCGCCCAGAACAGCGGCGGACAGAAAGGACAGGCGCATGCGGTGGCTCCGGATCATTCGAGGTCGCCAGTAGAACGCATGCGGCGTGCGCGCGGGGTTAACGTTAACGGGCGGCGGCGAACCGGCGCGCATCGCCGGCCTGCGGCGCGAGCACCAGGCGCACCTGCCGCGCGCCGTCGCGGTTGCAGGCGCGACTGGCGTCGGCCATCAGCCGCGCTCGCACCGCGTAGGCCTGACTGAGGTTGTCGATGCCGGTCAGGCGTGCGACCGCCTGCTGGTCGGGCAGTGCCGGACGTTCGCAGTCGATCAGCAACGACGTGGCTTGCGGCGGTGCGGCGGCGGCGGGCACGGCGATGAGCGCGAGCGCGGCGGCCAGGGACAGGGTGGCGAGGTTCATGGCGTGGGGTCCTGAGGCGCCGGACGACCCGGCCCGCACAGGCTCGCGCCGCGCGCCCTCACGGTCTTGAGGGCGGTATGAGGAAGGTCGCTGGGAAGCCTGAGGGCGCGGACCTAAGCTTGGGAAAAGCTTAGGCCGGGTCATCGCCGCCTCCGCGTAAACGTTAATGGCCCGTCCCCCGATGGCCCGCCCGCACTCCATGAGCCCAACCGACCCACCGCCGTCCGACCTGGCCCCGTTGATCTTCGACGACATCGTGATCGACCGCAGCGGCCACCGGCTGTTGCGTGGCGGCGAAGCCCAGGCGCTGGAACCCAAGGCGTTCGCGGTGCTGGCCTTGCTGGCCGGCTCGCCCGGGCGGGTGTACGCGCGCGACGAGATCCTCGACGCCGTCTGGGGCCACCGCCACGTCACCCCGGGCGTGCTGAACCGGGTCATGACCCTGCTGCGCCATGCCCTGGGCGAGGACGCGCAGGCGCCGCGGTACCTGCACACCGTGCACGGCTACGGTTATCGCTTCGATCTGCCGGCGGCGGCTCGCGCTGCCGACACCGGGGTGGTCGCCGTGCCGCCGGTCGAGATCGAGCCCGACGCGGAACCGCGGCTGCGTCGCGCCGGCGATCATCCGCCCGCCGCGCAGCGCCGGCCACCGAGGCGCATCGCCGTACTGGCGGTGATGGCCCTGCTGCTCGCCGCCGGCGCCGGCGTCTGGTGGCGTTACGGCGGCGACCGCGGCGGCGGCGCCCCGCCCACCGACGCCGTCGCCGCCCACCACGAAACCGCGCCGGTACTCGCGGTGCTGCCGTTGCGCGCGTTCGGCGACGACCCGCGCAGCCGCGACTTCGCCGACGGCCTCAGCGAGGAGCTGATCGGCCTGCTCGCGCGCATCGACGGCCTGCGCGTGACCTCGCACACCTCCTCGGTCCAGTTCCGCGACACGCAACTGCCGCTGGCCGAGATCGCGCGCCGCCTGCGCGCCACCCACGTGCTCGAAGGCAGCGTGCGCCAGGACGGCGAACGCCTGCGCATCAGCCTGCGCCTGGTCGAGGCCGCCAGCGACCGCACCCTGTGGACGCAGGACCTGGACCGCGAGTTCCGCGACATCTTCGTGATCCAGCGCAATATCGCCTACGCGATCGGCAACGCGATGCAGCGCCAGCTCAGCCAGAAGCCGCCGGCGCCGCCCAAGGACGAGGACCCGGCGCTGTATCAGCGCTATCTGATCGCGCGCAACGCCTCGCCGGGCGGGCTGCGCAACACCAATTCCGCCGGCCTGCCGTCCGAAGCCGCATTGCGCGAATTGCTGCGCGAACACCCCGGCTACGCGCGCGCCTGGGGGTCGCTGTCGGCCAAGCTGTGGCTGCGCTCGCTGGCGCCGGAGCCCGGCCGCAACGAACTGCGCAGCGAAGCCGAACAAGCCGCCGCCACCGCCCTGAAGCTGGACCCGCAACAACCCGAAGCGCTGGGCGTGCTGGCCAACCGCGCCTGCCGCGAACAGCAGTGGCAGGAATGCCTGTCGCTGTCGCAGCGTTCGATCGCACTGACGCCTTCGGACACCGCATGGCGTGGCGCGCATGCGCAACGCCTGGCGTCGATGGGCTACGTCGACCAGGCCCTGCGCGAGATCGACGACATCCTGCTGATCGCGCCCTACGACCCGGCGCTGCATTTCTGGCGCGGACGGATGCTCGACACCCTGGGCCGTCACGACGAAGCGCAGTCGCATCTGGCGATGGCCGACCCGGTCCAGTCGCAGACCGCGCGCTACTTCAACGCGATCTGGCGCCGCGACTACGCCACCGCCGCGCGCATCGCCAGCGCCCTGCCCTCGGACCAGCCCTGGCGCAACTCCGAAATCGCCGCCGCGGCGGCGCTGCAGGATCCTTCGCGCTGGCCGGCGGTGCTGCCGGCGATCGAGTACTCCGAACGCAATCCGCGCTACGGTCAGGTCCACTACGACTTCACCCGGCTATTGCTGCCGGTGCGCGATTACCCGCGCGACATCGACAGCCTGGATGCGGTGCAGCGCGCGGGCTACGCCTCGTACCAGTGGGTGCTGTGGCAGCCCGAGTCGCGCACGCTGCGCCAGGATCCGGCGTTCCAGGCCTACCTGCGGCGCAGCGGGCTGATCGCCTTGTGGCGCGAACATGGCTGGCCGCAGATGTGCCGTTCCGATGGCGCCGATGGGGCGGTGTGCGATTGAAAGGCCGGTGCGTCGCGGCGGCGGGAAAACGCGGCGACCCGGCTTGGCGCGATGCCGCGCTTGAGCGTCCTTACGGCGTAGCCGGGGCCGTCCCGGCCAGCAGCGCGTCGATCTCGCTGCGCACCTGCGCGCAATGCGTCGCGCGATAGCGCTGCATGTCTTCGACCTGCTCCGACGGCAGTTGCAGCAACTGGCTCATGGCCCGCTGCATGCCGGCATAGAAGCCGGCGTCGTAAGCGCTCTGGTCGAACTCGCGCCCGGCCGCGCGAAAGCGCGCCTCGGCCGCGACGCGCAAAATTTCATTCAAGCGCTCCAGCTCGGGGTCCACGTAACCGCACAACGAGGCCCGGGTCAGGCGCGTGCCGTCGTCCATGGCGCGCTCGTGCAGGGCGCTTTCGCCGGCATCGGACGCCGGTGCGGCAAACGCGGTGGTGCACACGCCCGCGCTCAGGATCGAAGCGAGCGCGATCCTGCGCCAACTCAACTGCGCAGGCCCACGCCACGCTTGAGCAGCCACAGGCCCAGCGTCGCCAGCGCGGCGACGAAGCCCAGCATCAGCGCATACGCCACCCACAGCGGCACGTCGCTGCTGCCGAGCAGGCCGTAGCGGAAGGCATTGACCATGTAGAAGATCGGATTGGCGTGGGTCATGGCTTCGGCCCACGGCGGCAGCAGCTTGACCGAATAGAACACGCCGCCCAGATAGGTCAGCGGGGTCAGGATGAAGGTCGGCACGATCGCGACGTCGTCGAACTTCTTGGCGTACACCGCGTTGATGAAGCCCGCCAGCGAGAAGATGGTCGCGCCCAGCAGCACGGTGGTGAGGGTTACCAACGGATGCGGCACGCTCACCTTGGTGAAGCACATCGCGATCAGCAGCACGATCGTGCCGACCATCAGCCCGCGCAGCACCGCGCCGGCGACGTAGCCGGCCAGGATCACCCAGTTCGGCATCGGGCTGACCAGCAGCTCCTCGACGTGGCGGCCGAACTTGGCGCCGAAGAAGCTGGACGAGATGTTGCCGTAGCTGTTCTGGATCACGCTCATCATCACCAGGCCGGGGACGATGAACTCCATGTAGCTGTAGCCGCCCATGTCGCGGATCTGCGAGCCGATCAGGCCGCCGAAGATCAGGAAGTACAGCGCCATCGTGATCGCCGGCGGCACCAGGGTCTGGCCCCAGATGCGCAGGATGCGCGCGACTTCGCGCCGCACGATGGTGCCCAGCGCGGTCAGGTTGCGCTGCGCGTTGGTGGGCTGGGCGTTCGGAGCCAGGTCGTTCATGCGCTCTGCTCCGGTTGTGCGGGCACGCCGTTGCCGAGCGGGCCCTTGTCGAGGTTGTCGCTGGTCAGGCGCACGAACAGTTCTTCCAGGCGGTTGGACTTGGTGCGCATCGAACGCACGCGGATGCCGGCCCCGCCCAGGGTCGCGAACACGCGGTTGAGGTCCATGGCGCGCGGCATTTCCAGGTCCAGGGTGTGGTCGTCGACCGCGCTCAGGGTCGCGCCTTCGATCTCAGGCAAGGCCGCCGGCAGCACGCCGTCGATGTCGAACAGGAAACCTTCGACGTCGAGCTTGGCCAACAGCGCCTTCATCGGACCCTGCTCGACGATGCGGCCGTGGTCGATGATCGCCAGGTTCCGGCACAGGCTCTCGGCCTCTTCCAGGTAATGCGTGGTCAGGATGATGGTGGTGCCGGAGGCGTTGATCTCGCGCAGCGTCTTCCACATGCCGCGGCGGATCTCGATGTCGACGCCGGCGGTGGGCTCGTCGAGGATCAGCAGCTGCGGCCGGGTCATCATCGCCCGCGCGATCATCAGCCGGCGCTTCATGCCGCCCGACAGGGTCCGGCTCATCATCTGCGCCTTGTCCCACAGCTGGGCGCGCTTGAGTTCCTCTTCGGCGCGCTCGATCGCGATCTGGCGCGGCACGCCGTAGAAGCCGGCGTAGTTGACCAGGATGTCGAGCGGCTTCTCGAACATGTTGAAGTTGAGTTCCTGCGGCACCAGGCCGATCAGGCGCATCGCCGCGCTGCGGTTGCGGGCCAGGTCGGTGCCGAAGATCTCCACCGAGCCCTCGCTGAGGTTGACCAGCGAGCTGACGATGCCGATCAGGGTCGACTTGCCGGCGCCGTTGGGGCCGAGCAGGGCGAAGAAATCGCCGGGGGCGACGTCGAGCGAGACGCCCTTCAGGGCCTCGACGCGGTTGTCGTAGGTCTTGCGCAGCGCGCGCACGGACAGCGCGGGCGCCCCGGGGGCGCCGCCGGCCGCCGTGGACGCGGAGGCCGTACCAGCTTGGTTTTGGGTCATTTCGGGAAGCCTGCACCGCGAGCCGCGCGGCGATAACCGGTAGTATAGGCGCCCCCGTGGTCGCGCTCCGGCCACAGACTGTTGCAGGTTTGTCGGTAGCCGTGGCCATCCAGCATTTCCCCCTCAAGCTCGTCTCGCGCCGCATGCTGGCCCCCACCGTGGGCCACTACACCTTCGTCCGCGACGACGGCCAGCCGCTGGATTACATCCCCGGCCAGTTCATCCAGGTCCACTTCCAGTACGCCGACGGCACCGCGACCAAGCGCAGCTACTCGCTGGCGACCATCCACGACCACGCGCTGGGACCGGGCGAGGCGGTGGAGATCGCGGTGAGCTACGTGCCCGGCGGCGCGGCGACCGCGCTGTTCGAAGGCCTGGACGAAGGCGGCACGATCGACGCCAGCGGTCCGTTCGGGCGCTTCTGCCTGATGCCGGCCGACGCCAACCGGCGTTACCTGCTGATCGCCACCGGCACCGGCGTGACCCCGTACCGGGCGATGCTGCCGCAGCTGGAAACCCTGATCCGCGAACGCGGTATCGAGGTGGTGCTGATGTTCGGCGCGCGCACCCCGGACGAGCTGCTGTACGGCGACGAGTTCGGCGCCTTCGCCGACCGCCAGCCGAACTTCCGCTTCGTGCCCTGCTATTCGCGCGAGCTGCCGGTCGACCGGCATCCGGACACCCGCCACGGTTACGTGCAGCAGTTCCTCGACGAGTTCGCGCCCAACGGCGAGTCCGACATCGCCTACCTGTGCGGCAATCCGAACATGGTCGATACCTGCTTCGAGGCGCTGAAGACGCACGGCCTGCCGATTCCGCACATCCGTCGCGAGAAGTACGTCAGCAGCAAGTAAGCCGACGCGGCCGAACGTCCGCCGCGACTGCCGCCCAGCCAACACCCGGGCTGCACGCCCGACCCGCCACGATGGCCGCCTCTCCCAGCGGAGTCGGTCATGCGCAATCACGGCGGATTCACCAAGATCGCCAAATGGGCGGCCCGGTTCACCGGGCGGCCGCTGTGTTTCGGCCTGGCCGCCGGCCTGATCCTGGTCTGGCTGGTGTCCGGCCCCCTGTTCGGCTTCAGTGACACCTGGCAGCTGGTGATCAACACCAGCACCACCATCATCACCTTCCTGATGGTGTTCCTGATCCAGAACACCCAGAACCGCGACACCGAGGCGATGCAGATCAAGCTCGACGAGCTGATCCGGGCGACCCGCGAAGCCCACAACGCCCTGCTGGATCTGGAAGAACTGGACGAGGCCGCGCTGGACCGCTATCGCAGCCGCTACCAGGAGCTGGCGAAGTCCGCGCGGGCCGGCGGCGAAAGCGACGAGATCGAGGAACGGCGGGCGGGTTCGGCGCCGGCCCCGTAACCGCCGTTGCTTGCTGTGGGAGCGGCGTGAGCCGCGGGGTCGCTGCGGTGCGCGAGGTATCGCCCAGCGATGCTTCGGCTCCGGTGCCGGGTCACACCTGCCGGGTCCACGCCTGCCGGGCCCATGCCTGCTCGGACCACGCCCATGACGCGGCCTGCGCCGGCCGCCCCTGGTCGAAATCGCGGCTTACGCCGCTCCCACAGCTGCGGGCGGGAGCCCGCGTCGGGGCTATCAGTATCGGTTCCGCCGCCGGGCCATCTCTTCGGTCACATTTTTCCGCTGGCGCCAGTCTGTCATTCTGAAGGCGTATCGCCTTAGGACGAGAGGGATCCATGCGTATCACCCATTATCTGACGGCCGCGCTCGCGGCCGCCACGCTGCTGTCCGGCTGCGGCCAGGGTCCGGCCGCGCAGAAGCAGATCCAGGCCGAAGCCGGCCAGCGCCTCTACGGCCGGATCGCGTTCCGGCCCTGCTCGCTGACCAGCCCGTTCACCGCCGACAGCATTGCCGCGCAGTGCGCGCGCTACGCCGTGCCTGAAAACCCGGCGCTGCCCAAGGGCCGCCAGGTCCAGCTCAACATCGCCTGGCTGCCGGCCACCGACGAATCCGACGTCGCCGCCGATCCGGTGTTCTTCCTCGCCGGCGGCCCCGGCCAGGCCGCGACCGAAGTCTGGCCGACGATGGACGCGGCGTTCCGCGAAGTGCGCAAGCACCGCCACGTGGTGTTGGTCGACCAGCGCGGCACCGGCAAGTCGAATCCCCTGATCTGCCGCAACGCCCAGGGCGACAGCGCGGTAATGGAGGACGACAGCGCCGGCGTGCAGGATGCAGTCAAGTTCGCCGGCGACTGCGCGGCCAAGCTGCAGGCCGACCCGCGCTACTACACCACCACCGACGCGGTGCGCGACCTGGACAATGTGCGCGCGGCGCTGGGCGTGGCCAAGATCGACGTGGTCGGCGGTTCCTACGGCACCCGCGTGGCGCAGCAGTACGCGATGCGCCATCCGCAGCACACCCGCGCGGTGGTGATCGACGGCGTGGTGCCGAACGAGCTGGTGCTGGGTTCCGAGCACGCGCGCAATCTGGACGTCTCGCTGGCGCTGCAGTTCGAGCAGTGCCGCAAGACCCCGGCCTGCCGCCAGCGCTTCGGCGACGATCCGCGCGCGCAGCTGCGCGAATTGATGACGCGCCTGAAGGACAAGCCGGTCGAGGTCGAGTACCGCGACCCGACCACCGGCGAGCTCAAGCGCGACCAGGCCACCGCCGGCGCGGTCGCCGGCCTGACCCGCATGTTCGCCTACGCGCCGCAGGCCGCCGCGCTGCTGCCGCTGGTGCTCAACGAGGCCGATCAGGGCCGCTACGCGCCGCTGATGTCGCTGACCCAGATGATCCAGGGCCAGGTCAGCGAGCAGATCATGCACGGCATGCAGCTGTCGGTGATCTGCGCCGAGGATGCGGACCTGCTGAAGGACGATCCGGCCGACGCCGAGACCGTGATGGGCAGCGATCTGTCCACGGTGCTGGTGGCGCAGTGCAAGGTCTGGCCGACCGGCAAGCGTCCGGCCGATTTCCACGCACCGTTCAAGTCTTCGCTGCCGACGCTGTTGCTGTCGGGCGAGTTCGATCCGGTGACGCCGCCGCGCTATGGCGAGCAGGTGCTCAAGGGTCTGCCCAACGGTCGCCACCTGGTGCTGCGCGGCCAGGGCCACGGCAGCTTCGCTTCGGGCTGCATGCCCAAGCTCATGGGCCAGTTCCTGGAAAGCGCCGACGCCAAGCAGCTCGACGCCAAGTGCCTGGACTCGCTGGGCTACGTGCCGCCGTTCGTCTCGTTCAACGGGTGGGAGCCGTAGCGCGCCGCGCGCTGCGATCCACCGCGTTCCCACTTTCCAGGCTCTCATCGATGATCATCGCTAACGATCTGCACAAGAGTTTCAAGACCAAGACCGGCGTGGTCCACGCCGTCGAGGGCGTCGACTTCGAGGCGCGCGACGGCCAGATCACCGGCCTGCTCGGCCCCAACGGCGCCGGCAAGACCACCACCCTGCGCATGCTCTACACCCTGATGCAGCCCGACCGCGGCGACATCCAGGTCGACGGCGTCGACGCGCGCCGCGATCCGGCGACCGTGCGGCGCGCGCTGGGCGTGCTGCCCGATGCGCGCGGCGTGTACAAGCGCCTGACCGCGCGCGAGAACATCGCCTACTTCGGCGAGTTGCACGGTATGTCGCGTTCGGCGATCGCCGAACGCACGCGCACGCTCGCCGCCGCTCTGGACATGGACGATATCCTCGACCGCCAGACCGAAGGCTTCTCGCAGGGCCAGCGCACCAAGACCGCGATCGCGCGCGCCCTGGTCCACGACCCGCGCAACGTGATCCTGGACGAACCCACCAACGGCCTGGACGTGATGACCACGCGCGCGATGCGTGGCTTCCTCAAGCAGCTGCGCGACGAGGGCCGCTGCGTGATCTTCTCCAGCCACATCATGCAGGAGGTGGCCGCGCTGTGCGATCGCATCGTGATCGTGGCCAAGGGCAAGGTGGTCGCGTCCGGCACCGCCGACGAACTGCGCGCGCAGACCGGCGAACCCAATCTCGAAGACGCGTTCGTGCGCGCCATCGGCAGCGACGAGGGCCTGCACGCATGAAGACTTCCTGGTTCTCCGCAACCTCGGCCGTGGTGCGCAAGGAATTGCGCGACATCGGCCGCGACCGCCGCACCCTCGCCCTGGCCCTGCTGCTGGGCCCGCTGCTGTATCCGGTGCTGATGCTGGGTATGGGTTCGCTGGCCGAGAAGCGCGCCAAGACCCAGCTCGACAAGACCCTGGAGGTGCCGGTGCTCGGCGCCGAGCGTGCGCCCAACCTGATCGCGTACCTGGCCACGCGCGGCATCGTCGCGACCAAGCCGCCGGCCGACCTGGACCAGGCGATCGCGCGACAGGACGTGGACGTCGCGCTGCAGATCGGCAGCGAATACGGCAAGCAGTGGAAGGACGGCCAGCCGGCCCTGGTCGAGATCGTGCAGGACAGCACGCGTCGCGACGCCGAGATTCCCAGCGCGCGCCTGCGCAACGCCCTGGAGGGCTACAGCCAACAGGTCGGCGCGCTGCGACTGCTCGCACGCGGCTTGTCGCCGACCATCGCGCGTCCGGTCAACGTCGGCACCCGCGATCTCGCCACGCCGGAAGCCAAGCGCGGCCTGATGCTGTCGTTCATGCTGCCCTATCTGTTGATCTTCTCGTCCTTCATCGGCGGCGCGGCCTTGATCCTGGACGCCACCGCCGGCGAACGCGAACGCCAGTCGCTGGAACCGCTGCTGGCCACGCCTGCTTCGCGCGGCGCCATCGTCAGCGGCAAGATCGCGGCCGCCTGCATCCTGGGCTTCACTTCGCTGCTGCTGACCTTGCTCGCGTTCAAGCTCAGCGCGCAGATGGGCACCGGCAGCACGCGCATGCTCGATGTGAGCTTCATGGCGATCGGCAAGATGCTGTTGATCCTGCTGCCGATGCTGTTCATCGGCACCGCGCTGCTGACCTACCTGGCCGCCGGCGCCAAGAGCATCAAGGAAGCGCAGAGCCACATGACCTGGCTGATGCTGATGCCGATGGTGCCGACGATCATCCTGATGGTGAATCCGCTCAAGACCCAGCTGTGGCAGTTCGCGGTGCCGTTCCTGGCCCAGAACCAGCTGCTGCTGAAGGTGATCCGCGGCGAGTTCATCGCCCCGCAGGTGTGGATGGTCTATCTGGCCGCGGGCTTCGCGCTGGCCGCACTGCTGTGGTTCGCCGCAGTGCATCGTTACCACAACGAGCGCCTGGCGATTTCGGGCTGAGGTTCGCAGCCAAGCGCGCGTGTGCAGGAAGCCCGGCCTTGTGCCGGGCTTTTTGTTTTTCCGCATCCGATGAATGCCGGGCGATCGCGGCGGCGATGCGGTTCGCCTGCGGCTCACCGCATCCTACAAACCACCGTTGTTGCTGTTGTCGTTGCATTGAAATCCATTGACCCGCACCACGACGAACAACCGTAGACCCGAAGGGCGGCGCGCAGGACGCGCGCCGTTTTTCGAGGAACAGGATGTTCCTTCGAAAAATCCCTGCGCCACCTCCGATCTCGCACGGGAGGGTTGTCTAGGCAAGCCCTTCTCTTTGGTTACTTTCTCTTGGGCTAGCAAGAGAAAGTGACCCGCACGCGCAGCGGGCGGAAGCTGTTGCTTAAGAACGAAAGCAACGCAGCAAACGGAATTCGCAATCGCGGCTCACGCCGCTCCCACAGAAAGCAGAAAGCGAAGCCGATCCGAATCGAAGCCAGCGCGGTAGCCGAAGGCCGCGGTCGCGGCTCACGCCGCTCCTACCCCAAGGCGAGTGGCAAGAGAAAGTGACCGGCATGCGCCGCAGGCGGAAGCTGTTGCTTTAGAACGAAACCGGCAAAGCAGCCGGAATTCGCGATCGCGGCTCACGCCGCTCCCACAGAAAGCAGAAAGCGAAGCGAATCCGAATCGAAGCCAGCGCGGTAGCCGAAGGGCGCGGTCGCGGCTTACGCCGCTCCTACCCCAAAGCGAGTGACAAGAGAAAGTGACCCGTATGCGCCGCAAGCGGAAGCTGTTGCTTTAGAACGAAACCGGCAAAGCAGCCGGAATTCGCGATCGCGGCTCGCGCCGCTCCCACAGAAAGCGAAGTCGATCCACATCGGAGCCTGCGCAGTAGCCAGAGGTCGCGGTCGCGGCTCAAGCCGCTTCTGCCCCAGGGCGGAAGGCTGTCTGCGCAGACCGGGTACGCAGACCTCAAACGCGAAAAACAACGCCCGGCCGAAGCCGGGCGTTGCGGGTACTGCGTGCGGGTCTCCCGTGCATTGCCGCACTCCCGCCTTTGGATCGCTTAGCCGCCCGGGTTGAACCCGATCGTGCGACGGGTCGTGACCGGCGCCCCCACCGGCTGGAACCGCCACTTGCGCACCGCATTGACCGCTTCGCGGTCGAAGATGCGCGCCGGGTTGGAACGGACCACGCGGGCGGCGGTGACCGAGCCGTCGGTGCCGACGGTGAACTCGACCTGCACTTCGCCCGACTGACCGGCACGCAGCGCTTCCGGCGGATAACGCGGAGCCGGCGTCGACACCGCACGCAGGTCGGCGCCTGCGGACGGCGTGGCGGAGGCGGTCTGACGCGCTTCGGCCGCACGCTGTTCGCTGGCGCGTTGCTCGGCGGCGCGCTGGTCGGCGGCGCGTTGCTCGGCTTCGCGAGTGGCGGTGGCTTCGCGGGTCGCCGCGGCCTGACGCTCGGCGGCCTGGCTGGCGGCGAGCTGGGTCGCGGCCTGCTTCTGCTGCGCTTCCTGCTGGGCCAGACGCTGCTTCTCGAGGTCGGCCTGCTTCTTGGCCTGCTCTTCGGCGGTCAGCACCTGCTGTTCGGCGCGCTTGGCGACTTCGGCCTGCTTGGCGCCGATGCTGGCCTTCAGGCGCGCGAGCGCCGGATGCTGGGCGTCGGCTTTTTCCAACAGCGCCGACAGGCGCTGGGCTTCGGCGAAGTCCTCGCGGCTGACGCTTTGCTCGGTCGCGATCACGGTCATCGGCAGCAGGTCGGTGAGCGCGCTGGAGACGGCGGCGTCGGCCGGCGCCTTGTCGCGCAACGCCAGGTAGTACTCGACCGCGTTGTCTTCGGCCGGTGCGTACAGGCGGTTTTCCGCATAGGCCTTGCGGGCCGCTTCGCGGAGCTGGTCGGCGGTCAAGGCGGAGACCTTGGCCGAGACCGCTGTTTCCGGCGTGACGGCCGGAGCCGTGGTCGCCGCGGTGGGCGCCGCCCCTTCCTGGGCGGGTTGATCCTTGCCGCAGGCGGCCAGCGCGCAGGCCAGGGCCAGCGCGATGCTCACATGCGATACGACGGACAGCCGGCGTGAACGCCGGTCATTTTGGTTCACAGTCATTGGCAAAACTCCCCTGAAGTGCGCCGTAGCGAGCACACACCGGATAGGACGCGCTAGCAGGCCGCGTTTGTCAAGCGCCTGGGGCCCAAAAACCGGCCCCGGCAAGGCATGAATCGGTGATTGTGACCGATCCCGGGGCGCCGGGTTCCGCGCCTGTTGGAAGCGCGGCTATTTGCCGATGCAGAAGCTGGAAAAAATGTGCCCGAGCAGGTCATCGGCGCGAACCCGGCCGGTGATTTCGCCCAAAGCATCGTGGGCCTGGCGCAGCGACTCGGCGGCCAGGTCCAGCACCTCGCGTTCGATCTGGACCCGGGCGTCGGCGAGTTCGGCCTGCGCACGCAGCAGGGCTTCGACGTGGCGGGCGCGGGCGGTGAACGCCCCCTCGGCCGCGTCGGCGCCGTCGCCCTGGGCCAGCGTGCGCAGGCGCGCATGCAGGGCGTCCAGGCCGCGGCCGGTGCGGGCCGAAACCTGAATGCGGTCGTCCGCGTCGACGACCCCGGTGCCTTCCTCGAGCAGGTCGGCCTTGTTGTACAGCCACAGCCGCGCCGGCACCCCGGCGATGGCATCGGCGACCGCGAGACGGCCGGACTCGGGATCGCGCGCGTCCAGCACCACGATCGCCAGGTCGGCGCGCGCGAGTTCGTCGCGAGCGCGGCGCATGCCCTCGCGCTCGATCGCGTCGCCGCCCTCGCGCAGGCCGGCGGTGTCGACCAGGGTCAGTTCGACGCCGTCGCTGCGGATGGTCTCGTGCAACAGGTCGCGGGTGGTGCCGGCGATGTCGGTGACGATGGCGCGGTCGCTGCCGGCCAGGGCGTTCAGCAATGAGCTCTTACCGGCATTCGGCGGCCCGACGATGACCGCGTGCAGGCCGTCGCGCAGACGGCGGCCGCGTTCGGCCGCAGCCAGCAGGGAGTCCAGGGCGACCGACAGGGCCTCGAAACGCTGGCGCAAGGCGGCGCCGCCGAGGGTGTCCAGCGGTTCGTCGGCGAAATCGATCGCGGCCTCGACGTGCACGCGCACCGCGAGCAGGTCGTCGGCCAGGGCATCGACGCGGCGCGAGAACTCGCCGTCCAGCGCACGTCGCGCCGCGCGCGCCGCGCGTTCGTCGGCGGCGGCGATCAGATCGGCGACGGCCTCGGCCTGGGCCAGGTCGAGCCGGCCTTCGAGAAAGGCACGCTCGCTGAACTCGCCCGGCCGGGCGCGGCGCGCACCCAGCGCGCCGCAACGTTCGGCCAGCGCCTGCAGCACGGCCGGGCTGCCGTGCGCCTGCAGTTCGACCACGTCCTCGCCGGTGTAGCTGGCGGGTGCGGCGAAGTACAGGGCGATGCCGTCGTCGATCACCGCGCCGTCGCCGTCGACGAAGCGCACGTGGTGCGCGCACCGCGGCTGCAGCCGACGCGCCGCCAGACTTTCGCCGATCGCCCGTGCCCGCGGACCCGACAGACGCACGATCCCGACCCCACCGGCACCGGGCGCGGTGGCGATCGCGGCAATGGTGTCGCGGTCGTTGGGGGGCGTGGCGGTCATGCGGTTTCGGCGGTGAGTCTGGGTGCATCAGGGTAGCGCGTTGGGGGTGGGGAGCAGTTGCGGGAGATGGAAGCGGGCGTTCCGGCCGTATTGGCTGCAGCGAGCTTGCTCTGATCTGGGAAGGCAGCGAAGCACGCTGCGGTGGTGCTATGGCGCCTCGTCGAGCCGTAGCTGTGGCCGCTGCTGTTGTTGTTGCTGTTGCTGTTGCTGTTGCTGTTGCTGTTGCTGTTGCTGTTGCCGCAGCATTGAAATCCATAGCACCGCACCACGACGAACAACCGTAGACCCGAAGGGCGGCGCGCAGGACGCGCGCCGTTTTTCGAGGAACAGGATGTTCCTTCGAAAAATCACCGCGCCAGCACCGAACCCGCACGGGAGGG